>JAEZIA010000404.1 GCA_023416315.1 Actinomycetes bacterium | reverse complement strand
TCGAAGTCGACCCGGTCGCCCAGCCACAGCTCACGCATCAGCCGCACCGACTCGCGCAGCCGGGCGTAGCGTTCCTTGAACTCCGGCCACTCGCCCTCGTAACCGGTGGCGATCTCGTTGAGCGACTCGCCGGTGCCGACGCCGAGGAAGATCCGGTCGGGATACAGGCAGCCCATGGTCGCGAAGGCCTGCGCGATCACCGCCGGGTTGTAGCGGAAGGTCGGCGTCAGCACCGACGTACCCAGGATCAGCCGCTTGGTGCGTTCACCCACCGCGGTCATCCACGCCAGCGAGAACGGGGCGTGCCCGCCCTCGTGCCGCCACGGCTGGAAGTGGTCGCTCACCGTCGCGCTGTCCATTCCGTGCGCCTCGGCCAGCACCGCCAGCTCGACCAACTCACGCGGCGCGAACTGCTCCGCCGATGCCTTGTACCCCAGTTTCAGTTCAGCCACGTTTTCGTTTCTACTCCCCTTTGGCCGGCTTTGGACGGCGAGGTCTTAGTTGCGCGGACGCGCCTAGACTCGCGGCATGGCCGTGGCTCTCACCGCTATCACCGAACGCGTGCACATGGCACACACACCGCTGGTCAACTGGACGCTCGTGACCGACGATGCCGGCGTCATGCTCATAGACGCCGGATTTCCCGGCCACCGCGACGACGTCCTGACGTCGCTGCGCGAAGTGGGTTTCGGCCCAGCCGACGTGACGGCGATCCTGTTGACGCACGCCCATGTCGACCATTTCGGCACGGCAATCTGGTTCGCCAAGACCCACCGCACCCCGGTGTACTGCCACGCCGACGAGGTCGGCCACGCCAAACGTGAATACCTGCAACAGGCCTCGCCGGCGGATCTGGTTCGCCACGCCTGGCAGCCGCGCTGGGTGAAGTGGTCGCTGGACATCACGCGTAAGGGCGCGCTCAGCCACGAAGGCATCCCGACGGCGGGTGCGCTCACTGAAGACATCGCCGCGGCCCTGCCCGGCCGACCGCTGGCCGTTCCGACACCGGGGCACACCGGCGGCCACTGCTCCTACGTCGTCGACGGCGTCCTGGTCAGCGGCGACGCCCTGGTGACCGGTCATCCGCTGTCCTCGCACAGCGGTCCGCAGCTGCTGCACCGGGTGTTCAACCACGACGAGCAGGGCTGCGTTCGCAGTCTGTCCGCGCTGGCGATGCTCAACACGAACGTCCTGATTCCGGGGCATGGGCGGGCGTGGTTCGGATCGGTTCGCGACGCGGCCCGTCAGGCGACGCCGGCCTGAGACGGCCGTTGTGGTGAATCCAGTCCCAGGTTCTCCCGCAGCGTGGCGCCCCGATACTCGGTGCGGAACACGCCGCGCTCCTGCAGGAGCGGGACGACGGTGTCGATGAATTCGTCCAACCCGTGCGGGGTCAGATGCGGCACCAGAATGAACCCGTCGCAGGCATCCGCTTGGACGTGCCTGTCGATCTCGGTCGCGACATGCTCGGCGGTACCGACGAACTGCTGGCGGCTGGTCACCGCGATGACCAGTTCGCGGATGGACAGGTTGTCGGCCTCGGCCCGTTGCCGCCAGGCCGCCGCGAGCGCCCTCGGGTCACCGTGGCGGACCCGGCCCTGGCTTACGGTCGGGTCATCGACAGGATCGACATCGGGCAGCGGACCGTCCGGGTCGTAGCCGGACAGGTCGCGTTGCCAGACCTGTTCGAGCATTACGATCGCGGTCTGTGGGCTCACCTGCTGGCGACGGATGTGGCGGGCCTTCTCCTCGGCATCCTCGGCGCTGTCGCCCAAGACGAACGTCGCTGCCGGAAACACCTTGAGGTGGTCGGGATTTCGACCATGTGCGACCGCACGAGCCTTGACGTCGGCGTAGTAGCGCTGCCCGTCGTCGAGTGTGCCGTGCCCGGTGAACAAGGCGTCGGCGTGCTTGGCGCCGAAGTCCCGGCCCTCGTCGGAGTCACCGGCCTGCAACAGCACCGGGTGCCCCTGCGGCCCGCCCGACAGCGTGGCCACCCCGCGCACGTCGAACTGCGGCCCGCGGTGCGAGACCGTCCGGATCCGCTGCGGGTCCGCGTAAATGCCGTCTTCGGTATCGGCGAGCACCGCGTCGGACGCCCAACTGTCCCAGAACTCCCTGGCAACCGTGACGAACTCTTCGGCACGCCGGTACCGGTCGGCGTGGTCCAGAAAGCCGCCGCGCCTGAAGTTCTCACCGGTGAAGGCGTCGGACGAGGTCACCATGTTCCACGCGGCGCGGCCATCGGAGAGATGGTCGAGACTGGCGAATTGCCGTGACACCTCGAACGGTTCGTTGAAGGTGGTGTTGATGGTGCCGGCCAGGCCGACATGCTCGGTGACCGCCGCGAGTGCCGCCAGCACCGTGAACGTGTCGGGCCGGCCGACCACGTCCAGGTCGTGGATCCGGCCGCGGTGCTCGCGAAGTCGCAGCCCCTCGGCAAGAAAGAAGAAGTCGAACAGCCCCTCTTCGGCCTTGCGGGCGAGATCGACGAACGAGTCGAAGTCGATCTGACTGCCGGACTCCGGATCCGACCACACCGTGGTGTTGTTCACCCCGGGGAAGTGCGCCCCCAAGTGAATCTGCTTGCGGTGCTTTCCTTCGCGAATCATCCTGTGACGCCCCAACGTTTGGCCAATAGTTCGAACGAGCGCAGCCGGTCGGCGTGGCGGTGGGCCGCTGTCGTCACCACCAGCTCGTCGGCGTCGGTCACCCGCTGCAGAGCTGCCAGCTTCTCGGCGACTTCGTCGGCGTCGCCGACGAATTGTGTTGCGAGCCGGTCTTCGACGACCACGCGCTCCGCGTCGGTCAGCGGTTCGACGCTGTCGGGATCCGGGTACGGCACTGCCCCGCCCTGGGCCCGGATGGAGTAGACCCACCGCCCGAACGGCGAGGCGAGATGCCGTGCGGTTGCGGAATCGTCGGCGACGAGGACATCGGCCGAGACCACCACGTGGGGTCGGGACAGCTGCGCCGACGGTGTGAACGCCGCCCGATAGGCCTCGACGGCATCGAGCGCCGAGCCCGGCGTGATGTGGTAGCTGGCCACGAAGGGCAGGCCGCGGGCGCCCGCCACCTCGGCGCTCTGACCCTTACTGCTGCCGAAGATCCACGGCGTCAAGCCCGATCCCTCGCCGGGGACCGCGTGAACGGGGAAACCCTGCACGGTGTGGCTGCCGTCGAGCAGAGCCAGGATGTCGCCGACCTGATCAGCGAAGTCGGGCGGAACAGCCTCGGGCTGCTTGAGAACGGTCGACAGCGCACGCATCTGCGGACTGGCCAGCAATGCCCGAGGGTCGAAGGCGGGCGGCACCACGACACCGTCCACCTCGCGCCATGGCTCGGCAGGCCGGGGCGGCTGCGCGCCGCGCTCGACTTCCCTGCGGCGCTGGCCCGAGCGGCCCAGTCCCAGGTCGATGCGGCCGGAGTGGAACTGTTCGAGCATCCCGAAGCTCTCGACCACCGCCAACGCTGTGGTGTAGCCGAGCTGGACCGCTGCGGCACCCACCCGGATCCGCTCGGTGGCCGCGGCGATCTGGCCGATCAACACCGCAGGCGCCGAGCTCGCGACCGCGACGAAGTGGTGTTCGGCCACCCAATATCTGCGGTAGCCCCACTGTTCGGCATGGCAGGCCAGGTCAACGGTGTCGTGCAGCGCGGTGGCGGCATCGCTGCCCGCGCTGATCGGCGACAGGTCGAGGATCGACAACGGGACGCTCATGACACACCCGCGGCGTAGCGATTGACGGCGGTCGGCAAGCCGAACCGCTCGCGCAGCGTCTCGCCGGCACGATATTCGGTCCGGAATCGCTTGGCCCGCTGCAGCAGCGGAACCACCTCGTCGACGATGGTCGGCAGGTCACGGGCGTTGACGGCTGGGCGCAGCCGGAATCCGGACAGCCCGAGGTCTGCCCAGCCCAACATCAGCTCCACCAGTTGCGCCGGGCCGCCGGTGAAGATCGGCGCGTCCGAGCGGAAGTCGCCGTCGCCGCCGAAGTCCACCACGAGGTCGGCGATCGGTGTGACGGCACCGTGCAGTTGACCCAGAACATCCGTCACCGCGGGCTCGTCTGCGGGCGTGATGAACACCAGATCGGCTGCGGTATCGGCGAATTCGTAGACGCGTGGCACATGGGCGAGCGCCGCGACCACCGGTTGGCCCTGCGGCGGGCGCGGGGTGATCGAGGGACCCTTCACCGAGAAGTAGTTGCCCGCGAAGTCGATGTAGTGCAACTTGTCGCGGTCGACGTAACGGCCGGTCGCGACGTCGCGGATCACGGCGTCGTCCTCCCAGCTGTCCCACAACCGTCGCACCACGTCGACGAATTCGGTTGCTTCGTCGAATAGTTCGCCACCACCGGGCACCGAGCGCCTGCCGAAGGCGGCGGCCTCATGAGCGGTCGGGCTGACCCGGGCCTGCCAACCCGCGCGCCCCTTGGAGACAAAGTCCAGCGTCGCGATCGCTTTCGAGATATGGAACGGCTCGGTGTGGGTGACGGTGGCGACCGGGATCAGCCCGATGTGCTGGGTCACCGGGGCGATCCTCGCCGCCACCAGCACGGCGTCGGCCCGGCCTGCCAGTCGGCGCGGGTTGATCTCGTCGCGACGGCCGGCCTGGGCGGTGAAACTGTCGTCGATGGTGAGGAAGTCGAGCAGACCGCGCTCGGCCGTGCCCGCGAGTTGCGCCCAGTACCGCCCGGACGTCACCGGGCCCGCAGCGGGGTCGGTGGCCAGGGTCTGCTGCCAGGCTCGCGGGTGCCACCCGTAGCCGTCGAGCGCGATGCCGAGATGTAGCTGGTGTTGCGCCATCACATAACTGTCTAACGCGTGGTGGCAGAACGCATTCCGGAACGCGGGGTTGCGCTCACCCTGATTTCAAATGTGCCCAGCTAGCGCGGCGATATCACCTTGACGAACGCGATCGGATACTGCTCGGCGTCGCTGTCCAGCGGTTCGGCCAACCGGGTATAGCCGACACTGTCATACAACGCCTCAGCCTCGGGCTGCCGGTTGCCGGTGGTCAGGTAGACGCGCCGGTAGCCGCGCCGGACGATCTCGGATTCCAGGGTGGCCAGAAGCGCCGCCGCATGGCCGCGGAGTCGGTGCCGGCTGTCGGTCCAGATCCGCTTGAGCTCGGCAGTGTCGTCGTCGAACCGACAGAACGCCCCGCCGGTCACCGGATGACTGTCGAGCACGCCGATGTACATCCCGCCGTCGGGTGGGGCGAACTGCTCGGCCGGGTGGTCGCGCAGCCACCTCGCCACCGCCGCCTCCGGCGCCTCATAGCGGCTGGCGTACTCGACCGCGAGCTCCGCGAGTAGCGGTTGTGCCAGCGCATCGGCCTCGTCGACGGCCACGAAGCGCAATCCGGTCACCGGCCCATTCTGCCCCTTCCGCCAAAAAGTTGACACTTGTAAAGTTTCTGCGCATGGACAACATCCGCGGCAAGACAATCGCGATCACCGGCGCCGCCCGAGGCATCGGTTTCGCGACCGCCCGGGCCCTGCTGCAGCGCGGCGCGCGCGTGGTCATCGGGGACCGGGATGTGGCGCTCGAGGAGTCGGCCGTCGCCCAGCTCAGCAAGCTGGGGCCGGTGTCGGGCTACCCCCTCGACGTCTCCGATCCCGAATCGTTCGCGACGTTCCTGGACAAGGCCCGCGCCGACGGCGGCGGCCACATCGACGTGCTGATCAACAACGCCGGCGTCATGCCCGTCGGGCCGTTTCTGGATCACAGCGAGCAGGCGGTGCGCACCGCGGTCGAGGTGAACTTCTACGGCGTGCTCACCGGCTGCCGGCTGGTGCTGCCGGAAATGGTCCGGCGCCGCAGCGGTCACATCGTCAACATCGCCTCGATGGCCGGCATGCTCGCCGTGCCCGGGCAGGCCCTCTACGCCGGAACCAAGTTCGCCGTGGTCGGCCTGTCCACCGGGCTGGCCGACGAGTTCGCGCCGCAGGGCGTCCAGATCAGTTGTGTGATGCCGACATTCACCAACACCGAGCTGATCTCGGGCACCCACACCACCGCGGCCACCAAGCCTGTGCAGCCCGAGGACATCGCCGCGGCGGTGATCAAAGCGTTGGACAAGCCGACGACCTCGATCTCCGTCCCCTCCTACTCCCGGTTCCTGGCCGCTGCGGTGATGTTCCTGCCGCCGCGCGGCAGGCGCTGGCTGTCGAAGAAGATGGGCACCGACCGGGTGTTTTTGGACTTCGACACCGGCGCCCGCGCCGCCTACGAGAAGCGCGCCCAGAGCGCGACCGGTGTGCTGGAGACCCCGGACCAGAACTAGTTCGACGCTCGGTCGGCGAACCCGTCGACCAGCAGTCGGACCCGCTCGGCGTCGTGGTCCGGACGTAGCCGGCCGGCGCGGCCGAGCGTGACCAGCCCATGCAGCGCCGCCCAGAACACCTCGGTGAGCGCATCGACATCGCGATCTCCGGCGACCGCACCGACGGCCCGACGCACCTCGGTGAAGGCCGCCTCGAGCTCGGGCGGGGTGTCCTCGGCGGCGAAGCGCAGTCCGGTCGCGCGGGTGAACATGGCGTCGTAGACGGCGGGGTTGGCGCGGGCGAAGTCGAGGTAGGCCGCGGCGACGCGGGCCAGCGACTCACCAGCCGGTCCGGAGTTGGCGGTCGTCAGCGCCTGCGTGAGCTCGCCGAATCCGTCGATCGCGACGGCATCGGCGATGTGTTCCATGCCGGCGAAGTGTTTGTAGAGCACCGGCTGGCTGTACTCGATCTCCGTTGACAGCCGCCGCGTGGTGACGGCGTCCCACCCCTCGGCTTCGGCGACCCGGCGCGCCGTCGTGACGATCAGCTGCCTGCGGGCGGCCCGTTCGCGTTCCCGGCGGTCGTCGATGGCCATACCGGACGGTAGCACAGCTAGAAACACTAGCACTGGTATTGCCCGTCGGCGTCCGCAGGGTTAGCGTTGCTAACACCTAGCGACAGGAGCAGCATCGTGGATCTCGAACCGTTCATCCGACTGGCGGCGGCGGTCGCCGTCCTCGGCACCGCCGTGGTGTACGGCACCGACGTGTTCTGCGCGATCGTGCTGCGGCCGGCACTGACAACAGTCGACGACCGCACGCTGGTCGCGGTCACCGGACGCGTCCACCGCTACGGTGACCGCCGGATGCCGGTGCCGGGGGCGCTCGGCGTTGTGGCCAGCGCGCTGTGCGCGGTGCTGGCCGCCCTGACGGGTCAGTGGGCCCAGGCGATGGCCGCCGGCGTCGCATTCGTGGCACTGCTGGCCTGGCTCGCGGTGTACCTGCGGGTGAGCGCACCCATCAACCGCCAACTGACCGCTGCCGCCGACGACTACCGGTCCCTACCGAATAGCCGTGCACTGCAGGCGAAGTGGGATCAGGTCATCAACGCCCGTGCCATTCTGCAAGGATTGGCCGTGGCCGCTCTCTGCGTGACATTGGCGATCTGAGATGTTCCGGCTCAGAATCGAACCGACTGGTCGCGGTGATCCGCTATCCCGACGGCGCCGACCCCGACCCCACGGTGGCCAGCCCCAATTCGCCGCCGCCATGGCCGGTTTCGATGTCGACGAGATCACCGCTCGACCCGATGCCGTTCTCACCGATCCACGGACAGGGAGCCTCCACCATGATCACCATCGGCTACGTCCTCGCGGGACTGATCGCCGCGGCCATCATCGTCATCGGCGCACGGTTTATCCTGGCGCCGCGGGTCGCGGCCGACGGTTATGGCGTCGCCACTGATGCCCAGCAGCCATCCGTCCGCGCCTATCTGAGCGTCAAAGGTGTGCGGGACATCGCGTCGGGACTGTTCGTGATCATCGTGATGGTCACCGGGTCGACCCAGCTGCTCGGCTGGATGATCTTGGCGGCCACCATCATTCCGGTCACCGACGCGATCATCGTGCTCCGAAGCGGCGGACCGAAAGGAGTCGCCTACGGCGTCCACGGCGGCACCGCCGCCGTCATGCTGATCACCACGGCGCTACTAATCCTGGCCTAGGCGAGCACCGGAACGGCGTCACCGGGCCGATAGGCCTCGACCGACTCGATATGTGCGAGAAGCACTTCCGGTTCGACCGCGTACACCGAACCCTGGCCCTCGCCGGTGCCGACCAGCACCGCCCTGACCCCGTCCGGGAAGTCGTCGTCCTCACCCGAGGCCGTGATCCAGATCCGGGTCACCGGCTCGTAGCGGTCGTCGGTGACCGCGGCCGCCGACGGCTCGAAGAACCAGCTGATCATGGTGTCGGTGGCGAATGCGTCGTCGAACGTCCACCCGCGGGAAGTCAGCCATTGGTCGAATGTCTCGACCGCCTGGGCGAGTTCGACGTCGACGTCTTCCAGGCTGTCCTTGACGTCGCCGGGCAGCCAGCGCTCGTCACGACTTGCCCGGCGCTTCTTGCGGCGGGCCTTCTTGGCGTCGGACTTGCGAGACACCGCTATCCCAGCGCGCGATCGAGGTCGGTGATCAGATCCTCGGTGCCTTCCAACCCCACCGAAATCCGCACCACCCCATCGCCGAGCCCGATCGAGGCGCGGCCCTCCGGGCCCATCGCGCGGTGCGTGGTGGTGGCCGGATGGGTGATCAGTGACTTGGCGTCGCCGAGATTGTTCGAGATGTCGATCACCTGCAGCTTGTCGAGCACCTCGAACGCGCGGTCCTTGCCGCCGTCGAGTTCGAAGGTCACCACGGTGCCGCCGCCGCGCATCTGCCGCTTGGCCAGGTCGAACTGGGGATGCGATTCCAGGAACGGATATCTCACCCAGTTCACCCCGGGCTGGGCTTCCAGGAACTCGGCGATCCGCTGCGCGGAGCGGTTCGAGTAGTCCACCCGCACCGCCATCGTCTCCAGACCTTTGAGCAGCACCCAGGCGTTGAACGCAGACAGCGCAGGACCGGTGTGGCGCATCAGCTTCTGCACCGGACCGTCGATGTACTCCTTGTCACCGAGGATGGCACCGCCGAGCACCCGACCCTGGCCGTCGATGTGCTTGGTGCCCGAGTACACCACGACGTCCACGCCGAGCGGGAAGCCCTGCTGCAGCAGCGGGGTGGCAAAGACGTTGTCCAGCACCACCTTTGCCCCAGCAGCGTGTGCCATCTCCGATACCGCGGAGATGTCGACCAGCGACTGCATCGGATTCGACGGGGTCTCGAAGAACACCGCCTGCGTCGGCTTGCTCAGCGCCTCTTCCCACTGCGAGAGGTCGTCGCCGTCGACGAACACGGTCTCGACACCCCACCGCGGCAGGATCTCGTTGCACACCACGAAGCACGACCCGAACAGGCTGCGCGCGGCCACCAGTCGGTCCCCGGCGCCCAACAGCGCGCCCAGCGAGGTGAACACCGCGGCCATCCCCGATGCGGTGCCGAACGCGGCGGGCGCACCCTCGATCAGCCGCAGGCGTTCCTCGAACATCGAGATCGTCGGGTTGCCGTAGCGGGAGTAGACGTAGCGGTCGATGTCGCCGGTGAACGCCTTCTCGGCGTCGGCGGCCGAGGAGTACACATAGCCCGAGGTCAGATACATCCCCTCGGCGGTCTCTTCGAATCCGGAACGCAGCAGGCCGCCCCGCACGCCGATCGTCGCCTGGCTGACGCCGTCGGGCAGTTCGGCGGGGATCCGAACCGAGGGCACCGGATCAGCCGGGCCGGTCATGACTGCTTCCAGGGCAGGCCCAGCGCACGCCAGCCGTTGCTGCCGCGGTGACCGTCGGCGTCGAGTTGGCCTTCGAATCCGTCAAGCATGTTGTAGGAGGGCGCGATTCCCGCGGCGGTCGCGGTCTCGGCCGCCGGGATCGAGCGATTGCCCGAGCGACAGATGAACACCACCGGGCGCTCGCCGGCCGTGACGCCGGCAGCGTTGAGTTCGGCGACGAAGTCCTCGTTGTGCTGACCGTTGCTGCGGTTCCACTCCACGAACACCACATCGCGACCCAGGCTGGACAGGTCGGGCACCCCGACCCAGCGCCATTCGGCGTCGGTGCGGCAGTCCACCAGCACCGCGTCGGGGTTCTCGCTGAGCAGCTTCCAGCTCTCCTCGGGGGTGATGTCTCCTGCATAGCTCACGCGTCCGAGTGTTCCATATCTACCTGCAGCGAACCGCGCGCGGCTAGACCGGTCCCGGCGAGCAGACGGTCCATTCCCCGTTCTCGCGGGCGAAGGTCATCGGCGTCTTGATCTTGTCGTCCGGTGCGTGCTCGAAGTGGTAGACGACGGTGGCGGTGGCCCGGTCTCCGTCGATCTTCACCTCGGTGATGTCGTCGACGTAGCGTGCGCCGTGCGCGGTCTTGGACTTCTGTTGGGCGGCAAGCACTTCGGCTTCGATACCCTGCTGAGCTGGGCACGTGTACTTGCGGAAGTCCGCGTAGCTGTCGCGCTGCAGGGCGTCGTTCTGGCCGACGGCGGCGCGCCCGACCAAGACGTCCTCGCTCAGCGGTTTCCGGTCGAACAGCCAGGCGACCCCGACGACGGCGAGCACCACCAGGGCTACGCCCAGCGCGATCAGAATCGGCAGCGGACTGGACCCGTCACCCTCGCGTTCGGTCACGGCTGCCACACCCGGTGCAGTGCGGCCGACACCTGCCGCACCCGATCGCGGGCGGTGGTGACGTCGGACGCGGTCGCCAGCGCGACCCCGAGCCGCAACCGCGCGCCACCCTCGTGCCTGCCCAGCAGCCGGACGTCGCTCTCCGGAACGGCCAGCGCCTCGGCCAGTACCGCCGGGTTGACGTCGGTGGCGCCGGCGCTCTCCTCGGCCCCGCCGTAGGTGACCTCGGCCGCGCCCGGCGAGATCATGATGGTGTCCACCGTCAAGCCCAGCACCGCGCGGGCGTGCAACTCGAATTCCGAGAGCCGCTGGCTGCGCAGCGTCACCAGCCCGCTGTCGTAGGGCCGCACGCTGACGTCGGAGAAATACACCTCGTCACCGCGGACCAACAGCTCCACCCCGAACACCCCTCGCCCGCCGAGCGCGCGCACGATCCGGGCGGCCACCGACTTCGCCGCGCCGAGCGCCGCCACCGTCATCTGCTGCGGCTGCCAGGACTCCAGCACGCCGCCGTCGATCTGACGGTGCCCGATCGGCTCACAGAAGTGCAGTGCCGGCCCGGCGGGACCGTCGGTCCGCACGGTCAGCAGCGTGACCGCGTAGTCGATCTCGACCACGGTCTCGGCCAGCACCCGGTTGTGCGGTACCCGCCCACCAGCGGCCACGGCCCGCTGCCAGGCCGGTTCGACGTCGTCGGACCGCAGCAGCACCGACTGGCCCTGACCGGGCACGCCGATCACCGGCTTCACCACCAGCGGGAAGCCGGCGTGCTCGGCGACGGCGGTCAGCTCCTCGACGGACCCGGCGAACCAGAACGGCGCGGTGGGCAGGCCGAGCTCGTCGGCGGCCAGCCGGCGCATGCCCTCGCGGTCCAGGCTCAGCTGGGTGGCGTAGACGCCGGGGACCACCTGTGTAGTTCCGCTGTCGGCGGCCGCGCGCAGCGCGTCGATGGCCACGGCGTTGGTGTCGACGACGATGTAGGCGGGTTCGATGCGGGCGATCGCGGCGGTGAGTTCCTCGGGGTCGGTGATCTTGACGACCAGCGCCTCGTCGGCGACCTCGTGCGCGGGCGCGTCGGCGTAGCGGTCGACCGCGACCACCTCGGCCCCGAGCCGCTGGAAGGCCAGCACCAGCTCGCGACTCAGCTCACCAGACCCGACCAGCATCACACGCATGATGCCCAAGGATAGGTGGGCTCATCCCCGTGCAGGCCAGTGCCAGGACGGCTCGTCGAGCAGGCCCTGACCGACGATCGCAGTCCGGCCCATTTCCTTGGTCAGTTCGATCGCGTTCACGTCCCGGTGTTGGTTGCGCAGCGCCTGCACCAAGGCGGCGGCGTGAGTGACGACGACGACCTGGGAACGTTCCGCCGATCGCGCGATCAGCGCGGCGAGCGCAGGCAGCAGGTCCGGGTGCAAGCTGGACTCGGGTTCGTTGAGCACGGTCAGCTCGGCCGGTCGCGGGGTGAGCAGTGCCGCGGCCCACAGCAGGTAGCGCAGCGTGCCGTCGGACAGTTCGGCGGCGGTGAGCGCCCGCAGCATTCCGGGCTGTCGAAGGGTGACCTCGAAGCGGCCGTCGGCGCTGCGGATCTGCACCCGGCTACCCGGAAACGCGTTGTCGACGGCCTCGGTGAGCGCATCGGCGTCGCCGATCTCGGCGATGGTCTGCAGCGCCGCGGCCAGGTCGGCGCCGTCGTGGCTCAAAACCATTGTCCGAGTACCGATTTGAGGGCGGCGCGCAGGCGCGTCGGCGTCGGTGCGGACATGGTCGTAGAACCGCCAGGACCGCACCCGTTCACGCAGCGCCAGCAGTTCAGGCGCGGCCTGCGGGTCGGCGACCTCGCTGAGCATGCTGTCGAAGGGCCGCAAGGTGGCCACCGTGCGCCAGCCGTCGTCGACGTCGCGGAGCAAGACTGTGCGCACCGACCGCTGCGCCAACACCGCGGACGGGCGCAGCGTCGCACCGGCCCACACGACCTCGGACTTGATCTCGGGGTCGAGGTTGAACGCCGTTTGCGTCTCCTGGGGCATGCCGAAGTCCACGGCATAGCCGAAATCACCGCCGGAGAAGCCGAGCTTGAGGCTCACCGGACCCTTCTCGCCCTGGCCGGCCCACATCGTCGAGCTCAGCCCGCCCTCCCGGGCCAGTGCGCTGACCGCGCCGTTGCGCGCCGAGTCGGCCAACAGCCGCAAAGCCCGATACAGGCTGGACTTGCCCGAGCCGTTCGGCCCGGTGACCATGTTGCAGCCGCGCAGCGGCACGACCAGCCGGCGCAGCGAGCGGTAGTTCTCCACGGCAACGGTGTCGAGCACGGATTCACCTAACCAGGCGACCCCGACAGGCTACGACGGCCTCACGTACTCAGATCGGCGCGGAATGCCGTCATCGCGGACAGCACCGCAACGAAGACCCGGTGCGCGGCGGCCAGATCCTCTTCGGGCAGGTCGGCGAGCACCCGGTGCGTGTGGGCCGCCAGCGGCGTGAAGAACGCCTTGCCGACCTCGACGCCGTGGTCGGCGTAGCGCAGGATCACTTTGCGCCGGTCACCGGGGTCGGAGTCCCGCCGCAGGTGACCGGACGCGATCATCCGCTCGACCAGATATGTGATCGCCGCCCCAGACAAACCCATCCGGCTGCTGAGTTCTCCGGCGGTCAACGGGGTACCCGCGTTCTCGGCGACCATGACGTGGACCAGGGCCCGGAAATCGTTCGCCGAGAGCCGGTGCACGCCGGCGAACACCCGGCCGATCTGGTCCGATTCGGCCGAGAGCGCCTGGACGTCGGCCACCACAGCGGCCTCCAGGGCGGGCCGGCGGGAAGACTCCATCCAATCAGGGTATCCCTTAAGAAGATGAAATGTTCAGATAATGAAGCTATGTTGAAGTGATGCACAGCGAAGTCGACGCCCGACGTCCCCTGTGGGACCGCATCGGCGAACTCGTCAGCAATCGGCGTTCGTGGCTCCTGGCGCTGATCCTCGCCTTGATCGGCGGCGGTCTGATGGGCGCCATCGGGCAGAGCTCCTCGGCCGACCAGTCCCCCGTCTCGCTGCCGCCCGGCGCCGAGTCGGCCAAGGCCGCCGCGTTGCTCAAGGACTTCCCCGGCGGTGACGCCGCCCCGGTGATCCTGGTCGTCACCCGGGCCGACGGTGCGCCGCTGTCGCCGGCGGACCTGACCGCCGCCGACGAAGCCCGCGGCCGCATGGTCGCCGCCACCGGCACCGGCGGCCCGCCCATCCCGGTCAGCGCATCCGAGGACGGCAAGGCCGCGCTGGCCCCGGTTCCGATCGACAGCACGCTGTCGGGCTTCGCACTGAACGATGAACTCAAGTCACTGCGTGACGCCGCGAAATCCGGGCTACCGGAGGGGCTCACCGCCAATGTCACCGGCGGGCCCGCGTTCGGCGCCGACATCGCCAATGCGTTCTCCGGGGCCAACATCACCCTGCTGGCCGTCACCGGCGCGGTTGTCGCGCTGCTGCTGATCATCACCTACCGGTCGCCGGTGCTGTGGCTGGTGCCGCTTCTGGTCATCGCGTTCGCGGATCGGGTCGCCGCGGTCCTCGGTTCGGCGATCGCCGAGTCCACCGGCATGACCGCGGACGGCTCGACGTCAGGCATCACCAGCGTGCTGGTGTTCGGCGCGGGGACGAACTATGCGCTGCTGTTGATTTCGCGATACCGGGAGGAGTTGCGCATCGCAGCCGATCACCGGGCGGCGCTGCGCACCGCGGTGCGGTTCGCCGGGCCGGCGATCGCGGCCAGCAACGCGACCGTGGTGCTGGCGTTACTGACCCTGTTGTTCGCGTCGTCGCCGAGCACCCGCAGCCTCGGGGTGCAGGCCGCCTCCGGTCTGGTGGTCGCCGCCGTGTTCGTCCTGCTGATGTTGCCGCCGCTGCTGGCATTGTTCGGCCCGAAGTTGTTCTGGCCGTTCATCCCCCGCGCGGGCGCTGAGGAGACCACCACTACCGGCGCCTGGCACCGGGTCGCGGACTGGGTGTCGAACCACGCCGGTCGCGTCACCGTCGCCTCCACCGCGGCCCTGGTCGTGCTGGCGGCCGGGCTACTGGCAACTCCGGTGGGGCTCAACCAGATCGACCAGTTCCGGGTGAACGCCGACTCGGTGGCCGGATACCGCACCCTGTCGGCCCACTTCCCCAGCGGGCTCACCGACCCGACCCGCGTGATCGGCCGCACCGAGGCCGGCGCCGCGATCGACCAGGCGATCCGTGCGACGCCGGGAGTCGTCTCGGTGACCCCGGCGGGCGAGTCGTCCACCGGACTCAGTCAGTGGCAGGTCGTCATCGCTGCCGAGCCTGCCTCCGACGCAGCGTTCGATACCGTTGCCGCACTGCGCAACTCGGTCCACGAGGCCGATCCCGACGCGCTGGTCGGCGGGTCGGACGCGCAGGCGCTGGATGCCAAGAACGCCGCCGTGCACGACCGGTGGGTGGTGATCCCGGCGATCCTGATCGTGGTACTCGCGGTGTTGTACATCCTGCTGCGGGCCGCACTCGCGCCGCTGGTGCTGGTGGCCGCGACCGTGCTGTCCACCATGGCCGCACTCGGCCTGGGCGGCTGGGTCAGCGTGCACGTGCTCGGCTTTCCCGCGCTGGACAGCACCACCCCGCTGTTCGCGTTCCTGTTCCTGGTCGCGCTCGGCGTGGACTACACGATCTTCCTGGTCACACGGGCCCGTGAGGAGACCCCGCAGCACGGTACCCGGGGCGGGATCGTCCGTGCGGTGTCGGCGACCGGTGCGGTGATCACGAGCGCCGGGATCGTGCTGGCGGCGGTGTTCACCGTGCTGGGCGTGCTGCCGCTGATCGTGCTGACCCAGCTGGGCATCATCGTCGGTCTCGGCATCCTGTTGGACACCTTCGTGGTGCGCACGGTGGTGATCCCGGCGTTGTTCACCCTGATCGGCCCGGCAATCTGGTGGCCGGCGTTCAAGCCCGCCGAGATCGAACCGGAGGCGCGTACCGTCGAGGCATGACGTCCACCGCCGCGCAGCCGCCACTGCATATGCGGCGCAACGGGTTCGACCCGGTACCCGAACTGCGGGAGATTCGCGACGGCAGCGGAGTGGTCACCGACGTCAACCCGTTCGGCATGCAGGTGTACCTGATCACCCGGTACGACGACGTCAAGGCCGTGCTGTCCGATCACGCGCACTTCGCCAACAGCAGGCCGCCGGGTTTCGTGGTGCCCGGCGCACCGCGGCTGGCCGAGGAGGAGCAGGCGGCCGCGCGGGCGGGCAACCTGTTGGCCCTCGACCCGCCCGAGCACACCCGGCTACGCCGGATGCTGACCGGAGAGTTCACCGTGCGGCGGATGAAGGCGCTCGAGCCACGGATCGTCGAGATTGTCGACGAGCGACTGAACGCCCTCGAAAATACCGGTCCGCCAGCCGATCTGGTGGCCGAGTTCGCGTTGCCGATCCCCTCGCTGGTGATTTGCGAACTGCTCGGCGTGCCGTATGAGGACCGCGAGGATTTCCAGCGCCGCAGCGCCCGGCAGCTCGACCTGTCCCTGCCGATACCCGAACGGCTGGAGCTGGTGCGGCGGGGCCGCGCGTACATGGGCACGCTGGTGGACTCTGCGCGGCGGGCGCCACGCGAGGACATGCTCGGCATGCTGGTGCGTGAGCACGGCGCCGAGCTCACCGACGCCGAGCTGATCGGCATCGCTTCGCTGCTCTTGCTGGCCGGCCACGAGACCACATCGAACATGCTGAGCCTCGGCACGTTGGCGCTGCTGCGGCATCCCGATCAGCTTGCCGCGGTGCGCGACCACCCCGACGCGGTTGTACCAGCCGTCGAGGAGCTGTTGCGCTGGCTGGCAATCGTGCACAGCAGCATCCCGCGGATCACCACCGGTGACGTCGAGGTCGGCGGCGTCGAGATCCCGGTCGGCAGCCTGGTGCTGGCGTCACTGGCGTCGGGAAACCGGGATGCGGCGTTCGTCGAGCACCCCGATGTTTTGGATATCACGCGAGACAGCCTGAGCCACTTGGCCTTCGGCCACGGGGTGCATCACTGCCTCGGCGCGCCGCTGGCCCGTATGGAGATGCGTATCGCCTTTCCCGCACTACTGCGGCGCTTCCCCACGCTCGGGTGCTCCGAGCCGTTCGAGGCCATCGAGTTCAAACCGTTCCACTTCATCTACGGTCTGCGGTCGCTGCCAGTGACGTGGTGACGCTCAGTGCGGGTGTTCGTCACGCAGTGCATCGAACACACCCGCCCGGGCCAGCAGCAGCAGGCTGACCACCAGCACCCAGATCGGGAAGCCCAGGGTCAGCCACATGCTGACGTCACTGGCGATCAGCAGCGCGACGGCCAGCAGGTAGGTGACGTACACCAGCCACCGCGGCATCAACGACGTGCGCAGCCAGATCGTCGCCAGCGAGATCATGAACACCGCGGCCATCCGCAGCGCGTACGTCTTCGCCAGCGCGAGCACCACCATCTGACCGAACAGCGCGACCTCACTGTGGCCGAGCAGCTCATGCCCCACCGCGGAGTTACTGGCAGCCAAACCGGCACCGATCGCGCTGGTGACGAACATCATCGCCAGGAACAACAAGCCGCTGCCCAGGAAGACGGTGGAGAAGAACCGGTCCTCCAGACGGCCCATGCCGTCGCGCACGACGCCGATGAACCACAGGAAGCTGATTCCGGCGAACGGCATCAGGATGGCCGCGATCTTCATCTTGTCGCCCGCGGCGTCGAGCCACGGTGAGCCGGGCGCCGCGTCCTCCGGCAGCGACGACCGGATCAGGATCAGGTTGGCGCCGAACAACAACGCGAACGCCACGCCCGCGGCCGCGGCCGCCCGCGGAGTGGTCAGGCTTTTCAGGGTCGACGAGCGGTTCTGGGCCACGCCGTCATGGTGGCAGATGTCAGGGCTGCCCGGGCAGCAGACGCACCATCAATCCGTGTGCCTCGGCGCAGAGGGTACCGTCCTGGCGTCGCAGCTCGGCGTTGACGAAGGCCTTGCGTCCCTCGGCTTCTCGCAGCCATCCGCGCATCGTCAGTTCGGTGTCGATCGGTGTGACGCTGCGGTAGTCGACGTGCAGGAAAGCGGTCCGGCTGATCGGGCGGCCCGCGGCGTGGATCACCATGCCGAACATCGAGTCGAACATCAGCGGCAGGACGCCGCCGTGCACGGCATAGTTACCGCCGACGTGAAACCGGCTGAACCGCACCGTCAGTTCGACGGCGCCGGCGTCGAACTTGACGACGTGATACGGCGGCATCAGCAGGCTGCCCGCCCCGGGCAGGCTGGGCACCCGGTTGGCCGGGCCGACGCCTTCGGCCGCTTCGAAATCCTCGAGCAGGCTCACCAGCGCTTCGGCGCGGTCGGCGGCCGCGGTCCAGGTGTCCGGATCCGGGTTCGCCGATACCGCCAGGTCCTGCACCCGGCGCATCGCGGCCAGAAACCGACCGAAGCCCGGTCCGGGCTCGGCGGCTTCGAACTTCGGGAAGCCGCCGTGCTTGTAGTAGTCGGGATCGAGTTCGTTTTCTCTGTCGGTCTGCTCTTCGCGCGAGCGCTCATCGCCGTCGGTCATCGCGGCGCCAGCACATCGCGTCGCACGATGGTCTGGTCTCGGCCGGGTCCCACGCCGATGCACGAAACATAGGCTCCGGCAAGCTCTTCCAGGCGCAGCACATAGTCGCGCGCCTTGGGCGGCAGGTCGTCGAATTCGCGGGCGCCGGAGATGTCCTCCCACCAGCCGGGCAGTTCCTCGTAGATCGGTTCGGCGCGGGCGATGTCGCTCTGGGTCATCGGCATCTCGCTGGTCCGCTTGCCGTCGACCGTGTAGCCCACGCACACCGGGACCGTCGGCAGGCTCGAGAGCACGTCGAGCTTGGTCAGGAAGTAGTCGGTGATGCCGTTGACCCGAGTGGCGTAGCGGGCGATCACCGCGTCGAACCAGCCGCAGCGGCGCCGGCGTCCGGTGGTCACCCCGATCTCGCCGCCGGTCTTGGCCAGGTACTCGCCGTTCTCGTCGAACAGCTCGGTCGGGAACGGCCCGGACCCGACCCGGGTGGTGTAGGCCTTCAGGATGCCGAGCACGGTGGTGATCCGGGTCGGCCCGATGCCCGAGCCGACGGCGGCCCCGCCCGCGGTGGGATTGGACGACGTGACGTACGGATAGGTGCCGTGGTCGACGTCGAGCAGCGTGCCCTGTGATCCCTCCAGCAGCACGGTCTCGCCGGACTCCAGCGCGTTGTTGAGCTCGAGGCGGGTGTCGGCGATGCGGTGCTTGAAGCCCTCGGCCTGGGCCAGCAGCGTCTCGAGGACCTCCTCGGCGTCCAGCGCCTTGCGGTTGTAGATCTTGACCAGCACCTGGTTCTTGAGCTCGAGGGAGCCCTCGATCTTGGCGGCCAGCAGATCGCGGTCCAGGACGTCGGCGGCGCGGATACCCATCCGCGCGATCTTGTCCTGGTAGCACGGGCCGATACCGCGACCGGTGGTGCCGATCTTCTTGCTTCCCATGTAGCGCTCGGTGACCTTGTCGATGGCCACGTGATACGGCATCAACAGGTGCGCGTCGGCCGAGATCAGCAGCCTGGAGGTGTCGACACCGCGATCCTCCAGGCCGGCGAGCTCGTTCAGCAGCACGCCCGGGTCCACGACGACGCCGTTGCCGATGACGTTGGTTACTCCGGGGGTCAGGATGCCCGAGGGGATGAGGTGCAACGCGAAGTTCTCGCCCGTCGGCAAGACCACGGTGTGCCCGGCGTTGTTACCGCCCTGGTAGCGCACCACCCACTGCACACGCCCACCGAGTAGATCGGTGGCTTTTCCTTTGCCCTCGTCGCCCCACTGGGCGCCGATGAGGACGATTGCCGGCATGGTGTTTCTCCTGCTTATTGTGGTCCAGCCGGTGACC
>JAEZIA010000370.1 GCA_023416315.1 Actinomycetes bacterium | reverse complement strand
CAGCTCAGTGGCTCGCCAGTGCGTGGCCGCCGTCAGCCCGGTCAGCAGGCCGGCCGCGCCCAGGATCAGGCTTCCCGTGCAGACCGACGTGGTGAACACCGTGTGCCGATGTACCTCGCGAACCCACTCCAACACTTCGGTCTCCTCCACCAGCGTGCGGGTGCCGATCCCGCCGGGGAACACCAGGACGTCGGGCTTGGTGACGTCGGCGAAGGTGGCGTCGACCGTCAGCCCGAGCATGCCGTTGTCACTGCGGACCTCGCCGCGCCGATGTCCGACGAAGACCACGTCGATCGAGGGGATCCGCTGCAGCACCTCGTAGGGGCCGATCGCGTCCAGCGCGGTGTTACGCGGGAACAGTGCTATCGCGACTTGCATCCGGTGCCTCTTGTTCCTCGGGAGCGTCGGCAACCGCGACGCGCGGCCGCAGCCACCGCGGGAACCACGTCGGGGGTGCGTCGACCGCACGGTCGAACACTCCCCCGGCCGGATCGTCGACCCGGCCGTCCCAGCGCACCAGGTCCAGGTCGGGCCGATAGATCTGGCGCACCACCAACACGATCAGGCCGAGCACCGCGATATCCCGCAGCAGCACCGTCGCGGTGAACCACTGCTCGGGCAGCCCCTTGTTGGCTTCGCCGTACAGATAGAACATCCGCGGCACCCACACCAGCATGTCAATGGTCATCCAGGCCAACAGAATTCGCCGGTGCGGCAGCGCCAACACCGCCAGCGGGACCAGCCACAGCGAGAACTGCGGGCTCCACACCTTGTTCACCAACAGGAACGCCGCCACGGTCAAAAATGCCAGCTGTGCCACCCGCGGCCGTTGCGGCGCGGTCAGTGCGATGTACGCGATTGCCGCGCAGCACAATCCGAACAGGACCGCGACGACGGTGTTCAACACCAACGGCGGTTGCCAGAACCCGAGATTGCTGTCGAAGCCCTGCCACCCGGTGAACGACTTCACCACGTTGTAGAGCGAATCCATATCGTCACCGCGCCGGGAATTGAGCCGGAAGAACTCCGACCAGCCGCGCGGAAACAGCACCATCACCGGCAGATTGACCACGAACCAGGCGCCGACCGCGGCCACCACGGTCTTGGCCGCCTCCGGCATCCGGTCGGTCCGAATCGCCAGCACCACCAGCGGCAGCAACAGCAGCGCCGGATACAGCTTCGCGGCCACTCCGAGACCGATCAGAATCCCCGCCAGCACCGGCTTCTTGCGGGCCCAGGCCAGCAGCCCGCCGATCGCCAAAGCCGTTGCCAGCGCGTCGAAATTGGTGAAGATCTGGAACACCAGCACCGGGGACACCGCCACCAGTGCGGCATCCCAGACCCGTCGGCCCGCCAGCCACGACGTCGCCCACACCGTCGTCAGCCACGCCAGTGCCAGGCCGAGCGCGGCGAAGTTGAAGAACATCACCACTTCGGCGACCACCGGCAGCGACACCATCTTGGCTACCGCGGTGTAGGTCTTGGCCAATGCCATCGACACGTACTGGTACACACCGGTCAGCACCGGATACTCCATGTACCGCACCGCGGGCCGGCCGTCGTACCGGATCTGCGGGCGACCGCTGGAGTCGGTTTCGATCCAACTCGACTTGTACGGAAAGCGGCCCTGGCTCAACAACTCCGCGCCGTAGAGCGGCACCGTGTCGGAGTAGCACAGCTGGAAGTACGCGCGCTGGTTCTGCCAGTTAGCCACCCGCTGGTCCGGCGGGCCGCTACCGATGGTCTGCAGGCACGGCGCCTTCGTCGACCACCCCAACGCCAGGACCACCAGTGCCATGAGGAACATGACCCGCAGTGGGGTGAAGATCCGGCCCCGGCCGATCAGGGCGTGTTTGCCCACCGGGCCGCCGACCACCTCGGACAGCGCCGCACCCAAAGTATCGGTGCGGCTGGGCATGTCACGGTCGTCGGCGCTGCGCCGATCCTGGGCCAGCGGTTGCGGTGACACGGTGGGGCGGCCCGGGCCCACCAAAACACCACCGGCCAGCTCGGTGGCCGGCCGGTCGGCCGAAGGGTCCTGGCTCTCGCCGTCGATCACGGCGGCGGCGGAAGGGGCGCGTTGGGGTCACCGCCAACGGGAGGCGGCGCGCCGGGGTCGCCCGGTGGGGGCGGCACACCACCCGGCGGCAGCGCGCCACCCGGGGGAACGGTGATGGTCGTCGGCGGCCCGAGCGGAATCGTGATGCCCGGCGCCACTTCGATACTCGGCTGGATCACCGTCTCCGACGGCGGTGGCGGCGGCGGTGGCGGCGGCGGGGCCGGAACACCGGCGTAACCGCCGATCTCGGTCGGCTTCGGGAACGACTCGTTGTCGGTGCCCTTCAACGCACCGTCCATCGTCGCCTTCCAGATGTCGGACGGAATGCCCGAGCCGTACACCTGCCCGCCGGATTTGGTGACCAGCGGCTGGGTGCCGTCGGTGGTGCCCACCCACACCGCTGTGGCCAGCGACGGGGTGTAGCCGACCATCCACGCGTCGCGGTTGGCGTCGGTGTCACCGAGCTGGTTGGTTCCGGTCTTGGCCGCCGAGGGCCGCCCGCCAGCCAGGTTGTGTCCGTTGGACCAGCCCGCGATCGGTTGCATGGCCGCGGTCACGTTGTCCGCGACTGCCTTCGGGATCCGCTGCTCGCCACCGTTGTCGGAGGTGCTGGCGTCGAACAGAACCTCGCCGCGCGAATTGACGACCTTCTGGACGAAGTGCGGCTTGTGATAAACCCCTGAGTCGGCCAGCGTCGCGTAGGCCGAGGCCATGTCGATCACGCGACTCTGGTACTGGCCGAGCACGATGCCGTTATTCGGCGGGCCGCCCTTGCCGTCCTCGGACAAGGTGTGGTCCACACCCGGGAAGCTCTCGGCAATCCCGGCTTTGTGGGCGGCATCGGCGACATCGCTCGGCCCGTTCTTGAGCTTGAGCATCAGCCGGTAGTAGGAGGTGTTCAGCGAGCGCTTGAGCGCCTCGGCGATGTTGCAGACACCGCAACCTTCACCTTCGACATTGGTGATCTTGATGCCGTTGATGGTCAGCGGCGAGCTGTCGACCTGATAGCCCAGCCCCATGCCCTGTTCGAGCGCGGCGACCAACGCGAACACCTTGAACGACGACCCCGTGGGCAGACCGGCCTGGGCGAAGTCGAAGCCCTGCGCGTCCGAGCCGCCGTAATAGGCCTTCACACCACCGGTTTTCGGGTCGATCGACACGACTGCTGCACGCATGTCCGGCATCTGCCCGTCGAGATACTTCTCCACCGCGTCCTCGGCGGCCTGCTGTGCCTGCGGGTCGATTGTCGTGGTGATCTGCAAGCCCTGGGTGTTCAGTGTCTGCTCGTCGATGTTGAACAAGTCGAGCAGTTCCTTGGTGACCTGGCGTTCGATCAGGCCGTTAGGCCCGGTCGTGACGTTGTTCGACCGGGCCTGCTCCGGCGACACCGTCTGTGGGAACACCTGTTCGGCGCGTTCCTGTTTCGACAGCGCCCCCATCGACACCATGCCGTCGAGCACCCAGTTCCAGCGGGTGGCCGCGCCCTCGGGGTCAATCGCCGGGTCCAGGGTCGAGGGTCGCTGGATCAGCGCGGCGAGCAGGGCGCCCTCGGCAACGGTCAACTGTTCGACCGGCTTGTCGAAATAAGCCTTGGCGGCCGCCGAGATGCCGTAGGCGCCGCGACCGAAATAGATGATGTTCAGGTACGCCTGCAGCACTTCATCTTTGGACCACTCGCTGGACATCTTGGTGGAGATGACCAGTTCCTTGGCCTTGCGGATGACACCACCGACACCGGAGCGCGCGTCACCGACGAGCGCGTTCTTCACATATTGCTGAGTGATCGTCGACCCGCCCTGCAGGTCACCGCCGAACAAGTTGTTCTTCAGCGCGCGGGCGAAACCGGAGAACGAGAAGCCCGGGTTGCTGTAGAAGTCACGATCTTCGGCGGCCATCACCGCGTTGCGGACCTGCACGGGCACCTGGTCGATGTTGACGTCGACCCGGTTGCCTTCCGGCGGAACGATTTTCGCCAGCTCCGAACCGTCGCTGGCCAGGATCGTCGACACCTGGTTGGTGCGCAGGTCGCCGGGCTGGGGCACCTTGACGATCATGTAGGCCATACCGAAGGTGATCAGCGGCAACACGATCAGCACCACCGCGGCCAGGTACAGCGACCGGCGCACCCATTTCCAGTTGACCTGCTGGGAGAACGTCGGCGGCTTGAACGGCGGCGGTCCGCCGGGGCCACCGGTACGCGGTGGTGGTGGCGGCGGCGGAAGCTTCGGTGGCGGTGTGCCGTCGAGAGCGGCCTTGACGACGTCGACGGGATCGCGCAGCAGCGGGGTGGTGTCGTCGCGGATCGGCTCCATGATCGACGTCAGCCGGTCATCGGGCGGCACCTGCCTACGGGGTGCGGTGCGGCCGGGACCGGTGCCGTCGCCGGCGGCGGGGATCCGCGTCGTCGGTGGCTCGGAGTTGCCCGACGCACCCTCGGCCCCTGATCCCGTGTGGATGTCAGCGGCAGGCCGGTGGTCGGGACGCCCTTCGCTATTCACTGGCCGTACGCGCCCCGGAGCGCGCCGTCTGGGTGCTCCGGCGTCCACGCGTCCCGTTGGTGGGACGCGGCGCTCCGAGCACGTAGGACTTGACCAAGTGATTCCATTCGCAGGTCCGGCATACCTCCACCACGTGTACCGAGAATTCGTCGAACCGAGTCGCCAGCAACACCAGCTCCTCGGCGGTGCGCGCGGATCCCGAGACCGCGCCCAGGTGATCACCGAACACCCAGGACACCAACGTCAGCGGCTCCTTGCGGCAGATCGGGCACATCACCGAACTGGGTTTGCCGTGAAACTTGGCGGCGCGCAACAGATAGGGATTGGCGTCGCAGACCTCCGAGACGCCGGTCCGACCGGAGTAGACCTCGGCCAGCAGGGAGCGTCGCCGAAGGGCGTAATCCACCACCTGTC
>JAEZIA010000343.1 GCA_023416315.1 Actinomycetes bacterium | reverse complement strand
GGCTTCGACAAGCAGCGCACCGAGTGGGAGGCCCGCTACGCCGAGGCCGAGCGCCGGCACAAGATGCACACCGCGCAGATGGAGAAGTTCGCCAAGGCCGAGGCCGAGGCGGCCGAGCGGCCTGCCGGCAACGGCTCGTCGTCCTCGTCCAGCTCGGGTGAGTCGGCCGGCGGTTCGCTGGCCAGCGACGCCCAGCTCGCGGCTCTGCGCGAGAAGCTGGCGGGTAACGCCTAACAGTTTCACCGAACAACCGCCCCGGCTCGTCGCGAGCCGGGGCGGTTGTCGTATGGGCACTCTGAAAGACTGGTGTGGTGCTGCGTATTGGACTCACCGGCGGTATCGGCGCCGGAAAGTCGACGGTGTCCGCGACCTTCTCCGAATGCGGCGGCATCGTCGTCGACGGGGACGTCATCTCCCGCGAGGTCGTCGAACCGGGCACCGAGGGCCTTGGCAAGCTCGTCGAGGCCTTCGGTACGGGGATCCTGCAACCCGACGGGGCACTGGACCGTCCGGCGCTGGCCGCGATCGCGTTCAGCGACGAGGAGAAGCGGCAGACGCTCAACGGCATCGTCCACCCGCTGGTGGCGACTCGGCGTTCGGAACTGATCGCCGCCGCGGGGGAGGATGCGGTGATCGTCGAGGACATCCCGCTGCTCGTCGAATCCCAGATGGCACCGATGTTCCCGCTGGTCATCATCGTGCACGCGGATCCCGAGGTGCGGGTGAAGCGGCTCATCGAGTACCGCGGCTTCAGCGAGGCCGACGCGCGCGCCCGCATCGCCGCGCAGGCCACCGAGGAGCAGCGACGGCTGGTCGCCGACGTGTGGCTGGACAACACCGGCAGCGCGGGGCAACTCGTCGAGCAGGCGCGCGAGCTGTGGTACCAGCGCATCCTGCCGTTCGCGCACAACCTCACCACCCGGACCCCGGTACCCAGCCCGACCGAGGTGGTACCTGCGGACCCGACGTGGGCCGAGCAGGCCGCGCGGATCCTGGCCCGGCTCAACACAACCTGCGGGCACCGGGCGGTGCGTATCGACCACATCGGGTCGACTGCCGTGCCCGGGATGGACGCCAAGGACGTCATCGACGTCCAGGTGACGGTTCCCTCGCTGGAGGTCGCCGACGACCTTGCCGAGGATCTTCTGCGCGCCGGCTATCCGCGCGTGGAGTCGATCACCTCCGATGTGCCCAAGCCCGGCACCGATCCGGCGTTGTGGCACAAGCGCTTCCACGCCTCCGGCGATCCGGGCCGGCCCACCCATGTGCACATCCGGGTGGACGGCTGGCCCAACCAGCGGTTCGCGCTGCTGTTCGTGGACTGGCTCACGGCGAATCCCGGTGTGCGGGCGGACTATCTGGCGGTCAAGCACTCGGGGGAGAGCAAGGAGCCGTGGTTCCTCGACGCCTACCGGCGGGCGTGGCTGTGGGCCGAGTCCGTCGGCTGGGACGGCTAGCGGCGTTCCAGGATCAGCAACGGGATCTCCCGGGATGTGTTGCGCTGATAGCCCGCATATCCCTTGTAGGCCTTGACGACTCGAGGCCACAGTTCGGCCCGTTCGTCCGGGCCGGCGGACCGGGCCAGCATCGGCACCGTGGCGCCGTCGACGGTCACCGTGACCTCCGGGGTGGCGACCGCGTTCTTATACCAGTCGGGGTGATCCTCGTGTCCGCCCTTGGATGCCACGACGATGATCCGGTCGTCGTCGTGGACCGGGGAGGTCAACAGGTTGGCGTACGGCTTACCGGATTTGCGACCGACGGTATGTAATTCGACGGTCAACATGCCCATCACGGTGCGCGGGTAGCGGCCGCCGGTGAGCGTGAGCAGCAGTCGGTGACCGTTCTCCAGCAGCCAGGCGCTGACCTCGGCGACGAGATTGGGCTTGTGCACGTGCCCCAGACTAGGTCGCCGGTGCCGGCGTGGGAACTGCGTTGGGCGCCGGAATATCGAGCGGCGCGCCGCACTGCAGCGTGCCGTAGAGCGGGTCGTCCTTGACGTGGAAGAACCGCGGTGCGATGAACTGGTCCGCCTGGGCGACGATCTGGTCGTCCACCAGGATCTCGCAGTGCAGGTTCGACCCATAGGGCCACTGGATGGACAGCTCCATACCGGCTTTCTTCGGGTCGCGCAAAACGGTGTTCACCTCGAAGGTGATCCCGGGCAGCATCGTCGGCTGGTCGCTGTTGACGTTGTTGTCGTCGATCTTGTAGGCGACCACCGCACCGCGCGAGGTGCCGTCCGCCCGGGCCCGGTAGGTGACGTTGTGCAGCAAATCCGGGTTGGCATCGTCGGTGGCGGCGGGCGTGGGTTCCGGTGCCGGTGCGGGCTCCGGGTCGGCCAGCGCGGGCACCGCGGTTAACTGAGAACCCACGGCCAGGGCGACCGCCACAGCGACCCTGCGCCATCTGCGCTTGGTGGACCTCATAGGTAGTCAGACTACCCGTGGAGTAGGCGAGAGCTGATTCGTTGCCCCACTCTCGCCGGCCTCAGCGCCAGGTCAGCGTCATGCCCTCCGACGCGAGCCAGGAGTTGAGGTCGTGGCCGTGGGTGGCCAAGCCCTCGATCGCGACGACGACCCGCTGCAGGGCCGCCTCGGCGGTCGCGGTCGACAGCAGGCCCGCCCGGTGGGCGGCGAACAACTCGTCGGTGTCGATCAGGTCGGTCCGGTCACCGGCGTAAACGACCAGGTCAAGGTAGTGGTCCTCGGCCTGCCAGCGGTCCTCGTCGACGGTGATGTGACCGACGTCGAGGTAGTAGTCCTGCGGGCGTTCGTAGCCGGGATTGAAGTGGAACACGTTGGCCCGGAGCCCGAGCGACGGCAGCAGCCACGACTCGAGGTAGTGGAACTGGGCGCGTCCGGGGGTCGGGCGGGCCATGTAGAGCCCCCACGGTGCGACGACGTACTCGTCGACGGTCCGGACGATGCCCTTCGGGTCGGTGTTCGTGTACGCGACGAGGTCGAACGTCTCCTGCTTGGGTGGATGAACGGCCACCGGGTGAGCGTAACGAGGAATGAATGTGTCGGTGGGGACGCTTAACCTGGGGACATGGCATTCGCTACCGAACATCCGGTGATCGCGCACTCGGAGTACCGACCTGCCGCCGATGCCGTCAACGGCCTGGTGCGCAGCGGCGCCGAGTTCAAGGTGGTCAGTGAGTACGAGCCCGCCGGTGACCAGCCCGCCGCCATCGAGGAGCTGGAACGCCGGATCCGCGCGGGGGAGCGCGACGTGGTGCTTCTGGGTGCCACCGGCACCGGCAAGTCGGCGACCACCGCCTGGCTGATCGAACGGCTGCAGCGGCCGACCCTGGTGATGGCGCCGAATAAGACACTGGCCGCCCAGCTCGCCAATGAGCTGCGAGAGATGTTGCCACACAACGCAGTCGAGTACTTCGTCTCGTACTACGACTACTACCAGCCGGAGGCGTACATCGCCCAGACCGACACCTACATCGAGAAGGACAGCTCGATCAACGACGACGTGGAGCGGCTGCGGCACTCCGCGACCTCGAGCCTGCTGTCCCGCCGCGATGTCGTTGTCGTCGCGTCGGTGTCGTGCATCTACGGCCTGGGCACGCCGCAGTCCTACCTCGACCGGTCGGTCGAGCTGCAGGTCGGCACCGAGGTGCCGCGCGATGGGCTGCTGCGACTGCTGGTCGACGTGCAGTACACCCGCAACGACCTGTCGTTCACCCGCGGCTCGTTCCGGGTGCGGGGCGACACCGTGGAGATCATCCCGTCGTATGAGGAGCTGGCGGTTCGCATCGAGTTCTTCGGCGACGAGATCGAGGCGCTGTACTACCTGCACCCGCTGACCGGTGACGTCGTCCGCCAGGTCGATTCGCTGCGGATCTTCCCGGCCACTCACTATGTCGCGGGCCCGGAGCGGATGGCGGTCGCGATCTCGACGATCGAGCAGGAGCTCGCCGAGCGGCTGGCCGAGCTGGAGAACCAGGGCAAGCTGCTGGAAGCACAGCGGCTGCGGATGCGCACCAACTACGACATCGAGATGATGCGCCAGGTCGGGTTCTGTTCGGGCATCGAGAACTATTCGCGGCACATCGACGGCCGCCCGGCCGGGTCGGCGCCCGCGACGCTGCTGGACTATTTCCCGGAAGACTTCCTGCTGGTCATCGACGAGTCACACGTCACCGTCCCGCAGATCGGCGGCATGTACGAGGGCGACATGTCCCGCAAACGCAACCTGGTGGACTTCGGCTTCCGGCTGCCCTCGGCGGTTGACAACCGGCCGCTGACCTGGGAGGAGTTCGCCGACCGGATCGGGCAGACGGTGTATCTGTCGGCCACGCCGGGGCCGTACGAGCTCAGCCAGACCAGCGGCGAGTTCGTCGAGCAGGTGATCCGCCCGACCGGTCTGATCGATCCCAAGGTCGTGGTCAAGCCGACCAAGGGGCAGATCGACGACCTGATCGGCGAGATCCGGCTGCGCACCGAACGCGACGAGCGGGTTCTGGTCACCACGCTGACCAAGAAGATGGCCGAAGACCTCACCGACTACCTACTGGAGATGGGCATCCGGGTGCGCTACCTGCACAGCGAGGTGGACACCCTGCGCCGCGTCGAACTGCTGCGACAGTTGCGGCTCGGTGAGTACGACGTGCTGGTCGGCATCAACCTGCTCCGCGAGGGTCTGGACCTTCCCGAGGTGTCGCTGGTGGCGATTCTGGACGCCGACAAGGAAGGTTTCCTGCGCTCGACCCGAAGCCTCATTCAGACCATCGGCCGTGCCGCGCGCAACGTCTCCGGCGAGGTGCACATGTACGCCGACAAGCTCACCGACTCGATGAAGGAAGCCATCGACGAGACCGAGCGCCGGCGGGCCAAGCAGATCGCCTACAACGAGGAACACGGTATCGACCCGCAGCCGCTGCGCAAGAAGATCGCCGACATCCTCGACCAGGTGTATCGGGAGGCCGACGACAGCGAGGCGATCGAGGTCGGTGGCTCCGGACGCAATGCCTCCCGCGGCCGACGGGCCCAAGGTGAGCCGGGCCGGGCGGTCAGCGCGGGCATCATCGAGGGCCGCGACACCTCGAACATGCCGCGGGCCGAACTCGCCGATCTGATCAAGGATCTGACCGCCCAGATGATGGCGGCGGCGCGCGACCTGCAGTTCGAGCTGGCGGCGCGGATCCGTGACGAGATCGCCGACCTGAAGAAGGAACTTCGCGGCATGGACGCGGCCGGACTGAAGTAGCCGGATGCGCTTGAGCTCAACCAAGGTTGAGCCTTTACGGTAATGCCATGACTTCGACCGCATCGGCCGCGGGCAGCTGGCGTGAGCTGGGTCGCAACCATCTCGGTGCGGCGATCGTTTTGGCCGGCGGGGTGGCGATCTACGCCATCAACCAATTCATCACAATCAGCCTGCTGCCCAGCGCGGTCGCCGATATCGGCGGCGAGCGACTCTATGCCTGGGTGACGACGGTGTATCTGGTGGCGTCGGTGATGGCGGCGACGACGGTGGGTCCGGTGCTGACCCGATTCGGCCCGCGCACGGCGTATCTCGGTGCGCTGCTGGCGTTTGCGGCGGGCAGCGCATTGTCCGCGCTGGCGCCGACCATGCCGCTGCTTCTCGTGGGCCGGGTGGCGCAAGGGCTGGCCGGCGGCGTGCTGGCCGGCCTCGGCTACGCGGTGATCAGCGCGGCGTTGCCCGACCGGTTGTGGACCCGGGCATCGGCGGTGGTGTCGGCGATGTGGGGCGTCGGCACTTTGGTGGGTCCGGCCACCGGTGGCCTGTTCGCCCAATTCGGCTTCTGGCGTGGTGGATTCGGCATGCTGGCGGTTCTGGCGGTGGCGATGAGCCTGTTGGTTCCGTTGGCGTTGCCTGCCCGGGCGGACTCCAGTGAAGCGCCGCCGCGGACACGGATCCCGGTCTGGTCGCTGCTGTTGCTCGGTGTCGCGGCCCTGACGGTCAGCGCTGCGGTGATACCGCACAGTGCAGCCGTCATCGCCGGCCTGCTGGCCGCGGGTGCGGTGCTGGTCGCGGTGTTCCTCGTCGTGGACCGGCGCGCCACGGCTGCGGTGTTGCCGCGCAAGGCATTTGCACCCGGACCGTTGAAATGGATCTACCTGACCCTCGGGCTGATGATGGCCGCCACGATGGTCGACATGTACGTCCCGCTGTTCGGTCAGCGGTTGGGCGGCCTCGCGCCGGTGGTGGCGGGCTTCCTGGGCGCCGCGCTGTCGGTGGGCTGGACGGTCGGCGAGATCGCCAGTGCGTCGATCACGAACGTTCGGATGACGGTGCGGGTGGTGGCGATCGCGCCGCTGGTGATGGCCGTGGGTCTGGCGCTGGCGGCGTACACCCAGACCGATGGCGCTCCGCTGACGGTCGTGGCGCTGTGGGCGCTGGCCTTGGCGATCGCCGGGACCGGTATCGGGATGGCGTGGCCGCATCTGTCGGCATGGGCGATGGGGTCCGTCGTCGACGACCCACCTCAGCAGGCGGTGGCCGCGGCCGCGATCAACACCGTTCAGTTGATGTGCGGTGCATTCGGTGCCGGACTGGCCGGCGTCCTGGTGAATCTGCGGGTCGCACCCGATGCGACCGCGAGCCGGATGATGTTCGGCACCTTCGCGATTCTGGCGGCGCTCGGGTGCGTGGCGGCCTATCGTTCCGGTCGCGGCCGGGTGCAGTAATCACGCTGAGCCAAACGCTGGGCGAGCCGTGGGCGCGCTGGAAAACTCTGGATCAGACATGCGGGTGTGGCTGAGTGGCTAGGCACCGGCCTGCAAAGCCGTTTACACGGGTTCGAATCCCGTCACTCGCTCGCATGGAATACCGATCGGGCACGATGATGCGCTGACTGTCTGGGCCTGCCGGTTCAGAAGCCGCGAAGAGCCAGCCAGAGCTCGATTCGGTCGGCAACGATCCGCCAGTCGGGTTCGAGCATCAGTTCGTGGCCCATCCCGGGAAACAGGACCGGTTCGGTGGCGTACGCCGCGGCAG
>JAEZIA010000318.1 GCA_023416315.1 Actinomycetes bacterium | reverse complement strand
ACCAGACCGGTGGCCTCGGCCTTCCACTGCGCGCGCCGACTGCGGGTGTTCGCGCGCGACATTCTGCGCTTGGGCACAGCCATGACGTGCTTCTCCTTGATCAGGGGTGTCGCCGCGCAGAGACTTGGACCAAGCCGGCGGCCAACAGTTGCACTTCAGGATAGCCGCTCACCTGCGTCGGTTCCAAAACAGCCGGGACAGGCGGCTTCGACTCTTGACTTGGAACCGGCGGTCCCCAGTAACCTACCAGTTGGTTGGCCAGTGGCGGCCGATGAAGGGATGGCAGCGCGCGTGGCAGATGCGGTGCGGATCGGCAACTGTTCGGGCTTCTATGGTGACCGCCTCGCCGCGATGCGAGAAATGCTCACCGGTGGCGAGTTGGACTTTCTGACCGGCGACTATCTAGCCGAGCTGACGATGTTGATCCTGGGCCGCGACAAGATGAAGCATCCCGAGCGTGGCTACGCCAAGACCTTCCTGACACAGCTCGAGGAGTGCCTGGGGCTGGCCCACGACCGGGGCGTGCGCATCGTCGCCAATGCCGGCGGCCTCAATCCGGCCGGCCTGGCCGCCGCGGTTCGCGGGCTGGCCGAGCGCCTCGGTATCCCGGCAAAGGTGGCCCACGTCGAAGGCGACGACATTCGCCCGCGCGCGGGAGAGTTCGGGCTGGGATCGCCGCTGACGGCGAATGCCTATCTGGGCGCGTGGGGCATCGTCGATTGCCTGCAGGCCGGGGCCGACATCGTGGTCACCGGCCGGGTCACCGACGCCTCCGTGGTGGTCGGCCCGGCAGCCGCGCATTTCGGCTGGGGCCGCGACGACTACGACCAGTTGGCCGGCGCGGTGGTGGCCGGCCACGTCATCGAGTGCGGCGCCCAGGCCACCGGCGGCAACTACTCCTTCTTCACCGAGATCGCGCACCCCGACCACCCCGGCTTCCCGCTGGCAGAGGTCCACGGCGACGGGTCCTCGGTGATCACCAAGCACGCCGGAACCGGCGGGCAGGTTTCCGTGGACACCGTGACCGCGCAGCTGCTCTATGAGATCGGTGCCGCCCGCTACGCCAACCCCGATGTCACCGCCCGCTTCGACACCATCGCATTGGCCGGCGACGGACCCGATCGGGTCCGGATCAGCGGCGTGCGCGGTGAGCCGCCGCCCCCGTCGTTGAAGGTGTCGCTGAACAGCATCGGCGGATTCCGCAACGCGGTGACGTTCGTGCTCACCGGCCTGGACATCGAGGCCAAGGCGGCGCTGGTGCGTCGTCAGCTGGACACCGCGCTGGCGGTGAAGCCCGCCGAAATGGGCTGGACGCTGGCCCGAACCGATCATGTCGACGCCGACACCGAAGAGGCGGCCAGCGCGCTGCTGACCTGCGTGGTGCGCGACTCCGATGCCACGATCGTAGGCCGCCAGTTCTCCTCGGCCGCAGTCGAACTCGCCCTGGCGTCCTATCCGGGCTTCACCTCGACCGCACCGCCGGGTGACGGACAGGTCTACGGCGTCTTCACGGCCGGCTACGTACCCGCCGTCGACGTCCACCATGTGGCCGTGCGGCCGGACGGAAGCCGCTCCGACATCGCCGCCGCCGTGACGACGCTGGAGGTCGCCGACGTCGGGCCGCCACCGCTGCCCGAAGCACCGGCACCCGGGCCGGTGCGCCGGGTACCGCTGGGCACGATCGCCGGAGCGCGCAGCGGGGACAAGGGCGGGTCGGCCAACGTGGGAGTTTGGGTGCGCACCGACGCGCAGTGGCGGTGGCTGGCACACACATTGACGGTCGAGGCATTGCGCGAATTGCTGCCGGAGACAGCGGATCTGCGAGTATCCCGGCATCTGCTGCCGAACCTGCGCGCGGTGAACTTCGTCATCGACGGCATCCTCGGACAGGGGGTCGCCTATCAGGCCCGGTTCGATCCGCAGGCCAAAGGTCTCGGCGAATGGCTGCGCAGTAGACACATCGACATCCCGGAATACCTCTTGCCGACACGAAGTGGAGCGGATCGCCCATGACCGTCCTGCACTCCGCCATCGACCCCACCGCCCCGACCTACGTCGAGGCGGCCGAGGCGATGACCGCCAAGCTCGCCGAGATCGACCGCGAACTGGCCAAGGCGCTGGCCGGCGGTGGCCCCAAGTACGTCGACCGGCACCACGCACGGGGCAAGCTGACCGCCCGCGAGCGCATCGAATTACTGGTCGACCCCGACTCCCCGTTCCTGGAGTTGTGCCCGCTGGCGGCCTATGGCAGCGACTTTCAGGTCGGCGCCAGCCTGGTGACCGGCATCGGCGTGGTGGAAGGCGTCGAGTGCCTGCTGGTCGCCAACGACCCCACCGTCAAGGGTGGCACCAGCAATCCGTGGACGCTGAAGAAGATTCTGCGGGCCAACCAGATCGCCGTCGAGAACCGGCTGCCGGTGATCTCGCTGGTGGAATCCGGCGGCGCCGACCTGCCCACCCAGAAGGAGATCTTCATCCCGGGCGGGCGGATGTTCCGCGACCTGACCCAGCTGTCGGCGGCGGGCATCCCGACGATCGCGTTGGTGTTCGGCAACTCGACCGCAGGCGGCGCCTACATCCCGGGGATGTCGGACCACGTCGTAATGATCAAGGAACGCTCGAAGGTGTTTCTCGCCGGCCCGCCGCTGGTCAAGATGGCCACCGGTGAAGAGGCCGATGACGAGTCGCTTGGCGGTGCCGAAATGCACGCCAGAGTATCGGGATTGGGCGATTATCTCGCTGCCGACGAACTCGATGCCATCCGCATCGGCCGTCGCATCGTGGCCCGGCTGAACTGGACCAAACAGGGGCCGCCGCCACGTCCGGTAACTCCGCCGCTCGCCGATCCGGACGAGCTATTGGGGATCGTCTCGTCCGATCTGCGGATCCCGTTCGACCCGCGCGAGGTGATCGCCCGCATCGTCGACGGCTCGGATTTCGACGAGTTCAAGGCGATGTACGGCGCATCACTGGTGACCGGATGGGCCACTGTGCACGGCTACCCGGTGGGCATTCTGGCCAACGCCCGCGGTGTGCTGTTCAGCGAGGAGTCCCAGAAGGCCACGCAGTTCATCCAGCTGGCGAACCGATCCAACACGCCATTGTTGTTCCTGCACAACACAACCGGATACATGGTCGGTAAAGCATACGAGGAAGGCGGGATGATCAAGCACGGCTCGATGATGATCAACGCCGTCTCCAACTCCCGGGTCCCGCACATCTCGCTGCTGATCGGCGCCTCGTACGGGGCGGGCCACTATGGCATGTGCGGCCGGGCCTACGACCCTCGCTTCCTGTTCGCGTGGCCCAGCGCGAAATCAGCGGTGATGGGTGGCGCACAACTGGCAGGGGTGCTGTCGATCGTCAACCGCGCGGCCACCGAAGCCCGCGGCGGCACCGTCGACGAGCAGGCCGACGCGGCGCTGCGTGCGGCCGTGGAGGCCCAGATCGAAGCCGAGTCACTGCCGATGTTTCTGTCCGGCCGTATCTACGACGACGGCGTGATCGACCCCCGCGATACCCGCACTGTTCTGGGAATGTGCCTGTCCGCCATAGCCAGCGCACCGATCGAGGGAACGTCGAACTTCGGCGTCTTCCGGATGTGAGCGAGCGAATGATCACACGAGTTCTCGTTGCCAATCGCGGTGAAATCGCCCGGCGGGTGTTCGCCACCTGCCGCCGACTCGGCATCGCGACCGTCGCGGTGTACACCGATCCCGACGCGCAGTCACCCCATGTCGCCGAAGCCGACGCTCGGGTTCGGCTGGACGGCACTCGATCTGATGTCGCCGGCTCAGCGGCTCCGGGAGGCTACCTCGATGCCGGCCAGCTCATCGCCGCGGCGCGCGCCTCGGGCGCCGATGCGATTCACCCTGGTTACGGATTCCTCTCCGAGAACGCCGATTTCGCGAAGGCCGTGATCGAAGCCGGACTGACGTGGATCGGGCCGCCGGTGACCGCCGTCGCGTCGATGGGTTCCAAGATCGAGGCCAAGAAGATGATGGCCGCCGCCGGCGTTCCGGTGCTCGACGAGCTCGACCCGGCGACGGTCACCGCCGCCCAGCTACCGGTCCTGGTGAAGGCGTCGGCAGGCGGTGGCGGCCGCGGCATGCGAGTGGTGACCGAACTGGCCGCGCTGGCCGGCCAGGTGGCGGCCGCTGCGCGCGAAGCCCAATCGGCGTTCGGCGATCCGACCGTGTTCTGCGAGCGCTATCTGCCCACCGGCCACCATGTCGAGGTGCAGATCCTCGCCGACCAGCACGGTACGGTCTGGGCGGTCGGCGAGCGGGAGTGCTCGATCCAGCGTCGCCATCAAAAGATCATCGAGGAGGCGCCCTCCCCACTCGTCGAGCGCGTTACAGGTATGCGGCAGCGGTTATTCGACGCCGCCCGGCTGGCCGCCGCCGCGATCGGCTACGCCGGTGCGGGCACCGTCGAGTTCCTGGCCGACGACTCACCAGATCGGGCTGGCGAGTTCTACTTCCTGGAGATGAACACCCGACTTCAGGTCGAGCATCCGGTCACCGAACTCACCACCGGGCTCGACCTCGTTGAGCTACAGCTGGCGGT
>JAEZIA010000307.1 GCA_023416315.1 Actinomycetes bacterium | reverse complement strand
CGCCAGCACCGTGGGTCCGCCCTCGGCGACGAACGGGACGAGCACCTCGAACGCCGGCTCGCCCTCGACCGTGCGCAGACGCGCCAGCACCTGCTTGTCGGGCAGATACCGTCCGGTCGCCGTGACCTGCTTCCACTGGTCATCGTGCGCACCCGAATCCTGGTGCGGCAGAACCGTCGTCAGCGCGACCGGGTCGGCGTCGACCGACTGCGCGATCTGGGCGTTCTCCCGTGAGGTCTTGGTGTTCTTGCCCAGCTGCCACGGCGCCAGCACGGTGAAGCAGAGGTAGGCGAACGCGACGACCACCAACGCCAGGGCTATCCAGCCCGGGCGTAGGAGAAACTGCAAGCGCTTCATCAGCCGGTCAGACCCGCCCCGCCGAGTCGTTCGTCGACCCAGACATGCAGGCCCGGCAGGGCCGCCTCGATGACGGTGAACGTTTCCTCGAAATCGGTCGGCCCGCCGTAGTACGGGTCCTCGACATCGTCGGCGTGCGCACCCGAGCGCGGGTCGAACGAGCGCAGCAGCCGGACCCGCTCGGGCTCCACCCCGAGGTGGGTCAGCATCCGCAGATGGTTGCGCCCCAGCGCGATGACCAGATCGGCGGCCAGATGGTCGTCGCCGACCTGGGCGGCGCAGTGCTCGGTCGGATATCCGTGCCCGCGTAGCACGGCGTTCGCGCGTTCATCAGCGCCGTCACCGACATGCCAGTCGCCGGTGCCCGCACTGCTCACCCGGACCAGGTGCGACAGGCCGCGCTGGTCGATCTGGTGGGCGAACATCTTCTCGGCCATCGGCGAGCGGCAGATATTGCCCGAACAGACGAACGTCACATGAACGAGGTGGCTATCAGACACCGAGCACCTCCCGCAACGCCGCGACGGTCGACACATGGGCGGCCGCGGCCTGCGCCAGGTGCGGCTCCTGGAAATCGGCCGCGCCGTAGCCCCAGCCCACCACGACGGTGTCGATGCCGTGCTCGGCGGCGCCCTCCACGTCGTGTGCGCGGTCACCGACCATCACCACCCGCTCGGGCAGCGGGTGCAGCTGGCCAAGAGCGTGCGCCACCACGTCGGCCTTGCTGGAGCGCGCCCCGTCGACGCTGGCACCGGCGATCACGTCGAAGTAGCGAGCCAGCCCGAAGTGCTCGAGGATCTTGGTCGCGGTCGGTTCGGCCTTGGACGTCGCCACCGCCAGCCGGACCCCGGCCGCCCGCAGGTCTTCCAGCAGCTGCGGAATCCCGTCGAACAGGCTGTTCATCGCCCAGCCGCGGGTGGTGTAGTCGGCCCGGTAGGCCGCGATCGCCTCGTCGGCACGTTCGCCGAGACCCAGGCCGGCCAGCGTCTGGTGCATCGGCGGACCGACGATCCGGCCGGCCAGGTCACCGGCGGGTGCCTCGGCCCCGACCGCGGCCAATGCGTGCCGAAAGCTGGCCACAATGCCCTCGGCCGAGTCGGTGAGGGTGCCGTCGAGGTCGAAGAGCACCAACTGCGGGCGGGTGTCGGAGGCCGTGCTTGTCACCGGTCCATTGTGGCCGATCGCTGCGCACTACTGTTCTTGGCGTGGTGGAGGTCGTCGGATGAGCGTGAAACTGGCCGAGGTCATCGGCGTGCTCGACGCCGCCTACCCACCGTCGCTGGCGCAGAGCTGGGACTCGGTGGGGCTGGTGTGCGGAGACCCGGACGACGCCGTCGACTCGGTGACGGTAGCTGTCGACGCCACCGCCGCCGTCGCGGCCACGGTCGGTCCGCGCGGGCTCCTGCTGGCGCATCACCCGCTGCTGTTGCGCGGGGTGGACACGGTGGCCGCCAGCACCCCCAAGGGCGCGCTGATCCACCAGCTGATCCGGTCCGGCGCGGCGCTGTTCACCGCCCACACCAACGCCGACTCGGCCAACCCGGGGGTCTCCGATGCCTTGGCCGAGGTCCTCGGCCTGACCGTCGACGGCGTGCTGGACCCGATCGATGGGCAGAACCTCGACAAGTGGGTGATCTTCGTACCCTCCGCCGATGCCGAAGCGGTCCGCACCGCGGTGTTCGCCGCCGGTGCAGGCCACATCGGGGACTACGCGCAGTGCAGCTGGAGCACCACGGGCACCGGCCAGTTCCTCCCACTCGACGGCGCGACCCCGGCCATCGGTGCGGTGGGGTCGGTGGAGCAGGTCAGCGAGGACCGGGTGGAAGTGGTGGCCCCGGTGCGGCTGCGCAGGCAGGTGCAGGCCGCGCTTCGCGCGTCGCATCCCTACGAGGAACCGGCCTTCGACGTGATACCCCTGGCCCCGCTGCCCGCCGGGGTGGGGATCGGGCGCACCGGAACGCTGGCCGAACCGCTGCCGTTCGCCGACTTCGTCGCGCGCGCCGGCGCGGTTCTGCCGCAGACCACCTGGGGTGTGCGCGCTTCGGGTGACCCGGATGCGCCGGTGACCCGCGTGGCGGTCTGCGGCGGTGCGGGGGATTCCCTGTTGGGTGCGGCCGCGGCTTCGGGGGTGGATGCCTACCTCACCGCCGACCTGCGTCACCATCCGGCCGACGAGCATCGCCGCGGCAGTGACGTGGCGCTGGTGGACGTCGCGCACTGGGCGAGCGAATATCCGTGGTGCGCCCAGGCCGCCGCACTGCTGCGCGAGCATTTCGGCACCGCACTGCGGATCGACGTCTGCAACCTGCGCACCGATCCGTGGAACATCGACTGTGGGAAAGGCAATTCGTGAAAGCTGAACTGGCACAGCAACGATCGCTGCTGGAGCTGGCCGAGCTGGATGCCGAGCTGGCGCGGCTGAGCCATCGGGCGGCCAACCTGGCCGAACAGCAGGAGTACGACGCCGCGCACGCCGCGCACCGCGAGGCCGCCGACCGGCTGGCCGCGCTGGCGATCGCCCTCGAGGACATCGACACTCAGGTGGCTCGCCTCGAATCCGAGATCGACGGGGTGCGCCAGCGCGAGGACCGCGACCGCGGCCTGCTGGACTCCGGCACCGTGAACCCCAAGCAGCTCGAGGAGTTGCAGCACGAACTGGAGACCCTGCAGCGCAGGCAGGCCAGCCTGGAGGATTCGCTGCTCGAGGTGATGGAGCAGCGCGAGCAGCTTGCCGGTGACCAGGCCGCGCAGCAGGCGAAAATCGATGAACTGCAAGCGAATCTGACCACCGCCGGGCATAACCGCGACGAAGCGCTCAGCGAGATCGAGCGGCTACGCGGGGACCGTGCGGCCCGGCGGGAGGGGATTGTGGCCGGCATCGACCAGGGGCTGGCCCAGCTCTACGAGCGCCAGCGGGCCGCCTCGGGTGCCGGTGCCGCGCGGCTGCTCGGCCGCCGCTGCGGCGCCTGCCGCATCGAGTTGGATCGCGGTGAGCTGGCCCGGATTTCGGCTGCGCCGGAAGACGAGGTGGTCCGCTGTCCGGAGTGCCAGGCGATCCTGCTGCGCATCGAGGGGTTACGGGCGTGAAGGTTCTCATCGAGGCCGACGGCGGGTCGCGGGGCAATCCGGGGCCGGCCGGCTACGGCTGCGTCGTCTGGTCGGCCGATCACCAGAGCGTGCTGGCCGAGCACGGCGAGGCGATCGGCATCACCACCAACAACGTCGCGGAATACCGCGGTCTGATCGCGGGCCTCGAGGAGGCGCGCAGGCTCGGTGCCGACGACGTTGCGGTGTCGATGGATTCGAAGCTCGTGGTGGAGCAGATGTGCGGGCGTTGGAAGGTCAAGCACGCCGCGATGGCCGAGCTGCACCAGCAGGCGCGGGCGCTGGCGTCGACCTTCGATTCGGTGACCTACCAATGGATTCCGCGCGAGCAGAACTCCTACGCCGACCGGCTGGCCAATGAGGCGATGGATCGTGCGCAGCAGGAGACCGTCGCGGACCCGCCTGCCGGTGCGGTCGCGGTTCCGCCGTCGGCCTGGACCGGTAACGAGGGTGCCCCGACCCGCATGCTGTTGCTGCGGCACGGCCAGACCGACTTCTCCCGTCAGCGCCGCTATTCGGGCCGCGGCAACCCCGAACTCACCGACACCGGGCGTCGTCAGGCGCAGGCGGCGGCGCGCTACCTGGCCGACCGCGGCGGTGTCGACGTGGTGCTCAGCTCGCCGCTACAACGCGCCTACGACACCGCGTCGGCTGCCGCCACCGCACTGGGACTGACCGTGGCCGTCGACGACGACCTGATCGAAACGGATTTCGGTGCCTGGGAGGGCCTGACGTTCGCCGAAGCCCGGGAGCGCGACCCGGAGCTGCATGGTCGCTGGCTGCGTGACACCAGCCTGCGCCCGCCGGGCGGAGAGAGTTTCGACGATGTCGAGGAGCGAATCCGACGGGTCCGCAAGCGCATCGCCGCCGAGCATTCCGGCGCGACCGTGCTGGTGGTCTCGCACGTGACGCCGATCAAGACGCTGCTACGGCTGGCGCTGGACGCGGGCTCGGGCATCCTGCACCGGCTGCACCTGGATCTGGCGTCGCTGAGCATCGCCGAGTTCTATCCCGACGGCGGCGCCTCGGTGCGGCTGGTGAACCAAACCTCCTATTTGGCTGAATAGCACCGGCCGGCGCGGGTATGTCCTCCTGCCGTGACTGCTGAATACGACTGCATCGTCGTCGGCGGGGGCGCCGCCGGTCTGAGTGGTGCCCTGGTGCTCGGCCGTGCCCGCCGCCGAACCCTGCTGATCGACGCCGGTGACCAGAGCAACCTGCCTGCCCACGGCATCGGCGGCCTGCTCGGCTTCGACGGCCGATCCCCGGCCGAGCTGTACCAGGAAGGCCGCCGGGAACTCGAGCGGTATCCGAGCGTCGAGCTGATCCGCGCCGAGGTGGTCGACGGCACCGATCTCGGCGGTACCTTCCGGCTGCAGTTGGCCGACGGTGGCGAGCTGACCACCCGGCGAGTGCTGCTGGCCACCGGCGTGGAGTACCGGCCGCCGGAGCTGCCGGGCCTGCGGGAGTTGTGGGGCACGTCGGTGTTTCACTGCCCGTTCTGCCACGGCTGGGAGGCGCGCGACCAGCCGCTGGCGGTACTGGCCAACGGCGAAAAGGCTTTGCACACAACGTTGTTGATCCGTAACTGGACCGACGACCTGATCCTGTTGACCGACGGGCCCGCCGACCTCGACGACGAGGCGCTGGGGATGTTGGACCGGGCCGGGGTGGCCGTCGATACGCGTCGGGTCTCGGGACTGGCCGCCGAGAACGGGCGGCTGTCCGCGGTGGTCTTCGCCGACGGGTCGCGGCTGGAGCGCAGCGGTGTGATGGCGGCGACCACGATGCACCAGCGCACCAAGCTGGCCGATCAGCTCGGAGCGATGTCGCACGAGCACGGGCCGGTGGTGACCGACCCCATCGACATCGACGGACTGGGTCGGACGACCGTGGCCGGACTGTTCGCCGCGGGCGATGTGTGCACGCAGGCACCTCAGGTCGCCACGGCGATCGCGACCGGGTCGGTGGCGGCGACTGCGATCGTGCAGAGCCTGCTCGCCGAGGACACCGGCCTGCCGTTCCCGCCGCGCAACATCTGAGCTACGCCTTGAGGTGCACCCGTTCGCCGTGCGGGCCGAACAGGGTGAGGGCCTCGACCGGCCCGTCCACCGCGCCGAACCAGTGCGGTGTCCAGGTGCTGAACTCGACGGCTTCGCCGGGGGCGATGAGGTACTCGTCCGAACCCAGGATCAGCCGCAGCCGGCCGGAGAGCACGTAGAGCCATTCCTGCCCCTCGTGGGTGGGCAGTTCGGCTGGCGGGGTGCGCCGTCGCGCGCTGATCCGGATCTTGAACGCCTGCAGCCCGCCGCCGCCGTGGCGGGTCAACGGCCAGAACGTGATCTGGTGACGGGTATGCGAGGTCGCGTGGACCCGAGGGTCGGCGGCGGGGGCGGGGCCGAGCAGTTCGTCGGTGCTGATCGAGAGCGCCGCGGCCAGCCGGGGCAGGTGATCGAGGGCCAGGCGGCGCTTGCCCGATTCCAGCCGGCTCAGCGTCGAGACGTCGATACCGGCACGGGTCGCCACGTCCTCGAGCGTGAGACCGAGCCGGCCGCGCAGTTCTCGCAGCCGCCTGCGGACCCGCAGATCGACGTCGTCGTTTGCCTGCATGGCAAAAGACATTGCCAGTCGGTCGGGGTGGCGGCAAGCTCGGACCATGACAACCGATCACCAGGAGTACTGGGAAACTCGTTACGCGGAGAAGCCGCGGATCTGGAGCGGACGGCCCAACGCCCACCTCGCCGAGATCGTCGGCGGGCTAAGTGGTTCGCGCGCACTGGATTTGGGCTGCGGTGAGGGCGGCGACGCGATGTGGTTGGCCGAACACGGCTGGCATGTCGTCGCCGTCGACGTCTCCAGTACGGCGCTGGCCCGTGCCGCCGAAGACGCCCGCGCCCGAGGAGTGGCCGAGCGCATCGACTTTCAGCACCACGACCTGACGCAGACACTGCCCGACGGGCCGTTCGATCTGGTGTCGGCGCACTTCTTCCACACCACGCTGGAGATGGACCGGCCCGCGATCCTGCGTCGCGCCGCGGCGACGGTGGCGCCGGGCGGGACCCTGCTGATCGTCGACCACGGTGAGATCCCGCCATGGGCACCGCCGGAGGCGCACCACCACGAGTTCCCGTCCGCCGAGCAGGTGCTGGCCGGCCTGGCCCTCGACGACAGCGAGTGGGAAACGGTGCGAGCCGGGGCGGTCGAGCGCGACGGGACCGGCCCCGACGGTCAGCAGGAGCACCTGGTGGACAACGTCATCCAGCTGCGCCGGTCACCGCGGACAGATCCGCGGGCTCAGTGAGCCGGATGCTGTTGCCCGACGGGTCGCGGAACCCGGCGTCGATGCCGTAGGGCCGCTGCTCGGGAAGCTCGGTGAACTCCACGCCGCGCGCGACGAGCCGTTCATACGAGGCCTGGCAGTCGTCGGTGGTCAAGAACACCGTGCCCGCCAAGCCTTTGGCGGCGAGGTCGAGGATCTCCTTGCGGCCCGCGTCGTCGAGCATCGGCGGACCGGGGACGTCCATCAGGACAATCGACACGTCGTCCTGTCCGGGCGGGCCCACTGTCAGCCATCGGAAGCCGCCCATCTCGGGCAGCGAGACGTCCTGGCGCACTTCCATCCCGACCTTCTCGGTCCAGAACTGCAGCGCGATGTCTTGGTCATGCACCCACAGCTGGGCGCTGGCGATTTTGATCATGGCCATGACGCTAGAACCGGTCGGACGCGCTCGTCTTCTCCCCGTGTGCTGTCTTGGTCCGGCTGTCGGCGGGCGGTCGGGTGTGCAGGCGCAGGATGCAGGCGGGCACCCGGGCGTAGGCCGACGCCGGCGGCAGGCTGGCGCGGTAGGCCGCCGGCGGCTTGCCGTACACCCGGGCGAACGACGTGGTGAACGACCCGACGCTGGTCAGGCCCACCATCGCGCAGATATCGGCGACCGATCGGTCGGTCTGGCGCAGCAGCGCCGCGGCCCGTTCCAGCCGCCGGGTCTGCAGATATGCCCGCGGCGACTCCCCGAACGTGCGGGTGAAACTGCGGGAGAAATGGGCGCGAGACAGTCCGGCCGCGGCGGCCAGATCGTCGACCGTGATCGGGTCGGCGTAGCGCGAATCGACCAGATCTTTGGCCCTTTGCAGGTAACGGGCTAAAGGTACGGGCGCCATCGGAATATTATGTACGGGCGAACGAGTTGGCTGGGCGGCCGCGGCGTGAGTCGAGGAAAGTCCGGACTTCATAGAGCAGGGTGATTGCTAACGGCAATCCGAGGTGACTCGCGGGACAGTGCCACAGAAAACAG
>JAEZIA010000192.1 GCA_023416315.1 Actinomycetes bacterium | reverse complement strand
GGTTCTGCACGCTGGGGTAGATGGAGCCGAAATACGAGGTCTCGGCGACGAACGGCGACGGCAGGTAGGGCACCCGCGTGCCGCCGCGCAGGCAGGGGATCACCAGCACCGGAATCTCGCTGAAGTGATCGACCTGCCACTGCACGGCCTTCAGGATTTTCAGCATCGACTCGTCGTTGGCGGACTGGCGGCGCCCGATGGCGCCGTAGATCGACCACGGCTGCCGGTACCGCTTGGCGAGCTGGTCTTTGACGTGCTGATCCTTGACGACGATGAACTCCCAGTTCTGGCCGTTGGATCCGGTCGGGGCCCGCAGCGCCAGTTCGATGCATTTGACGACGATGGCGTCGTCGACCGGGTCGGGCTTGACCCGCCGGATGGCCCGCTGAGTCATCATCGCGTCGAACAGGGGCATGGACAGGTTGGCCAGGGCCTCGTCGGTACTCGGGATTTCGCTCATAGGCACTGAGGCTAGGTGGCCTGCCGCCGGCGCGGTGGTGTGTGCTGTATCACGTTGCAGGGGACGGTGTTTGGTGGTGCTGAGGCCGACGTCGGCGGCCCCCGGGTGGTCCGGTTAGGGTTTTGTGGTGTCCGTTGCCCACATGATCGTCATCGTCTTGGCCGGGATGGGGGCCGGCGCCATCAACTCGCTGGTCGGCTCGGGCACGTTGATCACCTTCCCGACGCTGGTGACCCTCGGCTTCCCGCCGGTGACCGCGACGATGTCGAATGCGATCGGGCTGGTGGCCGGCGGGGTGTCGGGGACGTGGGGTTACCGCAAGGAACTGCGTGGTCAGGCGCATCGGCTGCGCTGGCAGATCCCCGCGTCGCTGATCGGGGCGGCGATCGGGGCGTTCCTGCTGCTGCACCTGCCGGAGAAGGTGTTCACCCAGATCGTGCCGGTGCTGTTGGTGGCTGCGCTGGTGCTGGTGGTGATCGGGCCACGCGTCCAGGCGTATGCGCGTAAGCGCGCCGAGGCCGCAGGGCGCTCGGCCGAACATGTCTCGCCCGCGCGGATGGCGGCGCTGGTCGCCGGGACTTTCGCGGTGGGCGTCTATGGCGGGTACTTCACCGCCGCGCAGGGCATCCTGCTGATCGGGGTGATGGGCGCGCTGCTGCCCGAGGACATGCAGCGGATGAACGCCGCCAAGAACCTGCTGTCGCTGCTGGTGAACATCGTCGCGGCGGTCGGCTACACGCTGGTGGCATTCGACCGGGTGAGCTGGGAAGCCGCCGGGCTGATCGCAGTCGGGTCCCTGTTCGGTGGCTGGCTCGGCGCGCACTACGGGCGACGGCTGTCGCCGAACGTGCTGCGCGCGGTGATCGTGGTGGTGGGGTTGATCGGGCTGTACCGGTTGCTCACGGTTTAGGTGCGGATCGACCAAAACACGGTCGGGCTGACAGGATTTGAACCTGCGACCCCTTCACCCCCAGTGAAGTGCGCTACCAAGCTGCGCCACAGCCCGCGTGCCCGCCGAAACTACCGACGGACGCCAGGGAACGATACATCAGTCCCGGCGCAAACTCCGAAACGGCTCCGACTGGGGCGATCCCAGCGAAGTTGCGCGGTCCGCCGGTGGTATCGGACGGGCGCAAAGAGGGGTGCCTTGACGTGCACTTTGTGTTCCTCTACCGGTCACCGTGTGCGTATGATCGTTGTGGCCGGCTACCACGTCACCGTCGGTGATGCGAAGTTACACATTGGGGGAACCAGAGATGTCACCGTCAGCCAGCGGCGAGGAGTCGGCTGTGCGTCGATGGCTGCAACTCGGTGCGGCATCCGCCGGCATGGGTGCGGCGCTGATCGGCTGGTCGCTGCTCGGTCCGCACACTAATGACGCGGTGGCGGACAGCGGCGTCGGCTCGTCATCGTCGGCCGGACCGACCGCCGCTTCGGCCAAGGGTGCGGGAACGGCCAAGCCGGGTGCCGGTCATAGCGCTCGGGTGGCGACGCCCCGCACGGTGAACCGGACAACGGTAGCGCCCGGCCCGAATCGCGTCGCGGCGCCTTCGGTGGTTGCCGCAGGTAAGGGCGATCCGTTGGGGGCGCTCGGCAAGTTCCTCCCGGGCGCACTGAAAGAACTCCTCAACCGAAAGACACTTCTCAACCCGTTGCAGCGATTGGACGACTTGACCCCGAAGCAAAAGGGCCTCTTAGACCTGATCCCGAAAATCCCGGTAGCCAAAGAGAACTCACTGTGGTACCGGCAAGTGCAAGCGAGTGAGGCGGAACGGCAACGGCGGGCAGACGCAAACGCGCGCCAGCTGGACGAAATAATGAAGACGGGCATGAAGCTCACCGCCCATGACGGCACGGATGTGTACACCGTCGACGGCAGGACCTTCGTCAAGTACACCAAGGTGTTCGCCGATCGCTCGCCACAGCCCACCCTCTTCCGGTTGTCCGATCAACTCGCTGACCGGAACGTGGACCGGGTTATCAGGAACTCCTTGAAGCTTGACCCGGCGCAAGTGCGCAGGCTGTGGAAAAAGTAGTCAGGGCCGTGCCCGCAGCACCACTGGCAGGTCGTCGGCGGGTGTCGGGCCGGTGCCCCAAGCCAATTGAAGCCGGTAGTCGGTCGGCATGCGCCATTCGAAGCGTCGAAGCATCTGGTGCATGGTCGCCTTGACCGTCATGTCAGCGAACTGCTGACCGATGCATTTGTGCGCACCGCCGCCGAACGGTGCGAACGCATAGCGGGTGACTTTCGCACTCGATTCCGGCTTGGTGATGAATCGGCCGGGATCGAAGGTATCGGGGTTGGGCCACCAATCCGCCAGCCGCATCGAGGCGTGCACGCTGATGACCACTTGCGACTTCCGTGGCACGTAATGGCCGAGGATCTCGGTGTCACGCACGGTCTGGCGAAACAGCGCACCGGCCGGCGCGTACATCCGCAGGGTTTCCTTGAACGCCGCGTCGAGCAGGGGATAGGTGTCGAGGTCGAGCAGGCTGGGCGCGTCGTTCGGCTGCGCGAGAGCTTCCTCGCGCAATGCGTCCTGCCACTGTCGGTTTCGGCCGAGCTCGTAGGTCAGCATCGACAACCCAATGGCGGTGGTGTCATGGGCCGCCATCAGCAGGAAGATCATGTGGTTGACGATGTCGGCCTGACTGAACGTGGCCCCGTTCTCGTCTTCACTGCGACACAGCATCGAGAACAAATCGGTTCCGTTGCCGCGCTGACGGTCGGGGACCTGGTCGGCGAAGTAGCGTTCGAGTCGTTCCCTCGCGCGTAATCCCTTGGCCCACACGCCTCCTGGCACGTCGGCCCGCACGATGGCTTGCCCGCCTCGAACCGTGTCGTGGAAGTCTTTGGCCAGCTGGTCGGATTCCGGTCCGAGCGTGGTGCCGACGAACACTTCGGCGGCCTGTGCGAGCAGGAGTTGCTTGATCGACGGATAGAACGGGAAACGGGGCGTCGACGACGGCCAGGTACTCAGTGTGCGGTCGATGCTGGGTCGCATCAGGTCGAGGTATCCCTCCAACGCGCTGCGACTGAAGGAGTGCTGCATGATGCGCCGATGATCGCGATGCTCGTCGAAATCGAGCAGCATGATGCCGCGGTGGAAGAACGGGCCGATCACCGGTGCCCAGCCTCGCTCACTGGAGAACACCTTGTCCTTGTTGACCCACGCCGTCTCCAGGGCTTGCGGTCCCATCAGGGTGACCACCTTGAATCCGACGCCGCCGGCCCAGGACACCGGCCCGTACCGTTCATATCGGCCCCGAGCGAAGTCCAGCGGTTCGGACAGCGAACTCAAGACATGGCCGAGCACCGGGAATCCGTAATTACCCATCACCGGCTTGAGGCCGGACCCGCGGGGCGGCCGCGCCAACGGTTGTTCGGCGCTGGGATAGCGGGAAGTGACTGCGGCGCCCAGGCTTTGCAACCGGCGGCTGGCTACGGCTGCAGTCACGCGTCCTCCACAGAAATCTGGTACGAAGCGGTGCCCAACAATTGGTACGAAACCGTGCCAGAATGTGGCGGTGATGTCAACGGGAGGATCTGACGCCCCGCAGCGCCGCTACGGTGGCAAGTCGGCGGACACCCGGCGTCGGACTCGGCGAGACCAATTACTCGCCGCCGCACTAGAAGTGATGGCGCGCAACGAGTGGCGCAGTGCTACCGTCGAAAAGCTCTGCACGGCAGCGGGTCTCAACAAGAGGTATTTCTACGAGAGCTTCAGCGACCTGGACGCGTTATCGGCCGCCGTTGTCGATGCGATCGCCGATGATGTTCGCGCGGCGACAGTCGAGGCAGCGGAGTCGGTTGCGCAGCAGTCGCTGGAGGCCCAAGCGTTCGCCGCCGTCGCCGCCGCGGTTCATGCCCTGGTCGACGACCCACGTCGGGCGTGGGTGCTGCTGGGTGGCGTGGCAGCCTCGCCGGAGCTGCACCGCCACCGGATCACGGTCATGCACCGGCTCACCGGCGTGCTGATCCACCACGGGCGCATTGTTCATGGCGTCGAACTCGAGACCGATCCGTTGGCCAAGGTTGCCCCCGCCTTCATCGTCGGCGGTACGGCCGACGCGATATTGAGTTTTGTTTCCGGCGATGTCGACCTCACCGTTGACGAGTTGATCACGCAACTCGCCACGCTGTGGCTGATCACCGGCAACGGCGCCGCACAGCTGGCGCGCGCACGAACTCCGTGACTCCAGCGGATGCGCAATGGGCGCGGCGCACCTACGATTTCGGGCACACCGGGCGCGCCATTGGCCCGCCCGAGATGAGGAGAACGATTCCGTGCAGAACGTCGTCGTCGATATTCCGGCGATGTCCGGGCGCGCTGTGCGACTTGCTGCCGGTGACACGCTGCGCGTCGTCGACGTCGACGGCTTGCAGGTGGCCGACCTCGTCGCCTACGTCGCCGACAACCCGACCGAGCACTTCTCGCAGGGCTTCACCCGCATGCTCAACGACAACGTGAATGTCGCTGTCGGTGACTACCTGTACTCGTCGCTGAGCAACCCGCTGCTGCAGCTCACCCACGATCCGGTGGGTGCGCACGATATGTACTACCCGCCGTGCAACACCGCCTACTACGAGCGGGTGCTCGGTATCACCGGCAAGACCGGCTGCCGGGAGCATCTGACCGCCGCGCTGGCCGATTTCGGCATCGGCTTCGAGGCCGTCACCGATCCGTTCAACGTGTTCATGAACACCTTCATCGACGCCGACGGCCACCCCGCCATCGCGTTGCCCAAATCCGGTGCCGGTGACTACATCGAGCTGCGGGCGCTGACCGATCTGATCGTGGCTGTCTCGGCCTGCGCGGCCCACATCGGCGACTGCAACGGCGGCAACTGCACCCCGATCCGGCTCGTCGTCAACCCCGCCTCAGGTCACGGATTCCGGCGCGGCCGGCCAACGAATCCTCTAATTGACGCGTGACCTGGTTAACTGATCGGGTGCGGGGGTTTGCTGCTTGCCAGGTCTGGGGACCGGGCCATGGATGACGACGACACGCTGATCGACGACAGCGACGACACCGCGGGTGACACGCCGACGGGGGAGTTCGGGCGCTACGAACTGCTGTCGCTGCTCGGCGCAGGCGGCATGGGCCAGGTATGGCGGGCACGCGATTCACAGACCAACCGTGTCGTGGCCCTCAAGGTCCTGCCGGAGAACTCCGCGCACGACGAGGAGCCTCGTGAGCGCTTCCGCCGGGAGTGCCAGGCGGTCGCCCAACTGACCGAGCCGCACGTGATCCCCATCCACGACTTCGGCGACATCGACGGCCGGCTCTATCTGAACATGCGGCTCGTCGACGGCACCGATCTACGCACTCTGCTCAAGGAGCACGGCGCGATGCCGCCGCAGCGCGCCGTGGCGATCATCGCTCAGGTCGCCGGCGCCCTGCAGGCCGCCCACGATGTCGGCCTGGTGCACCGCGACGTCAAACCCTCCAACATCCTGGTGTCGGCCAACGACTTCGCCTACCTGATCGACTTCGGGATCGCCCACGCGTCCGAAGATCACACGCTGACCAAAGCCGGCCAGACCATCGGCACCGCGGCCTACATGGCGCCGGAGGCCATCGGTGCCGCCGTCAAGACCCATTCGCGGGTGGACGTGTACGCGCTGGCCTGTGTCCTCTACGAGTGCCTCACCGGCCGGCCGCCCTTCGCCAGTGACATGGGCGTGCAGGGAATGATCGCCCATCACCTGCACACCCCACCGCCCCAGCCCAGCGTTACCAAGCCCGGCGTGCCGGTCGCCCTGGATGCGGTGATCGCCAAGGGCATGGCCAAAGATCCCGACCAGCGTTATCCGACTGTCCAAGCTCTGGCCGCGGCGGCGCGCGCAGCGGTCAACGGTTCGGAGGTTGGCCTTGACGCGGTGAGCCCACCCCGGCGGCGAATCACCTTCTCGGGCAAGGCTGTTGCCGGTCTCGCCGCGGCTGCTGTCGTCGTCGCCATCATTGCGGCGGTGCTCATCGTCGGACGACCGTCGTCGCCGGAGAAGGACACTCCAGTTGCCGGGGCCGACCTGCAGGGCTTTTCGGCGCAGATTCCGCTGGCCTTCACCGGCGTGCATGTAGCCGCAGGTATCACCGTCAGTGCGGCAGGCGATGTCTACGTCACCGATGTCGGTGCCGATCGAGTGCTGAAGCTCCCCCCTGGGCGGGCGTCAGCGGAAGAGTTGCCTTTCACCGGACTGAAAAACCCGCGCGATGTGGCTGTCGACGATGCCGGGAACGTCTACGTGGCCGACGCCGGCAATGACCGGGTGCTGCGGTTGGCGCCCGGCGCGCCCGCGGCGGTTCCGCTGCCGTTCACCGGGCTCAACGATCCCCGCGGTGTGGCGGTCACCGCGGCCGGTGATCTCTTCGTCGCCGACCGGGGAAACGACCGGGTCCTTCGACTGCCTGCCGGAGGCGCCGAGGCCATCCCGTTGCCGTTCAACGACCTCAACGATCCCCGCGGTGTGGCCGTCGATTCGCACGGCGATGTCTTTGTCGCCGATACGGGTAACAATCGAGTGCTCGAACTGTCGCACGACGCAACTACAGCGAGCGCATTGCCCCTCACCGGCTTGAATGATCCCGAGGGCCTCGCCGTCGACACCGAGCACCACATCTATCTCATTGATCGCGGCAACGCCGGGATTCTCCAGATGCGCCTGGGCGCTTCCGGGGCGACTCCGCTGCCCTTCATCGGACTCAACGATCCCCAGGGAATCGCGGTCGACAACGCGGGCGACGTGTACGTGACGGATCTGGGTAGCAACCCCGTGGCGAAACTGCCTGTCGGCTGATGGCGGGCCTGGACTTCGCGGTGCTGGGCCCGCTGCAGGTCAGCGTGAACCGCGAGCCGGTGCCACTCGGAACGCCGAAGCAGAGCGCCGTGCTGGCGCTGCTGCTGATCAGCCGCAATCGTGCGGTGTCGCGCGATTCGATCATCGACGCGATATGGGCTGATTCCGCCCAGGCGGACGCGATCCACAACCTGCACGTCTACGTCGCCAACCTGCGCAAGATCCTCGGGAAGTCCGGGGCCGACCCGCGCACCGTTCTGGCCAGCGCCCGCCCCGGCTACCAGCTCAACGTGCCCGATACGGACTGCGATCTGGGCCGGTTTGCGACCGAGAAGGCAGCAGGCGTACAAGCCGCCGCGGCCGGCCGGTTCGGCTTGGCCGGCGACCGGCTGTCCGCCGCGCTGGCGCAATGGCGCGGTCCGGTCCTCGACGGCTTGCCGGAATGCTCGTTCGTCGAGCCGTTCGCCGCGGCCCTCCTCGAAGAAAAGCTCACCGTCCACGAATTGCGCGCAGAGTGCGAAATCGCGTGCGGCCGTGCCGGATCCGTGATCGGTGAGCTCGAAGACCTGGTCGGTCAGCATCCCTACCGCGAACCGCTGTGGGCCCAGCTGATCACTGCCTACTATCTGACCGAGCGTCAAACCGATGCCCTCGAGGCCTACCGGCGCCTGCGGTCGACCCTGTCCGAGGAACTCGGCATCGATCCGGGTCCGACCGTGCGCGGGTTGCACGACCGGATCCTGCGTCAGGAGCCCTTGGACGTGCAACGGATCGCGCAAAACGACGCGTCCGACGTCGCCACCATGCTGGAAATGCACACCAGCACCACGGCCGGGGTTGTGTCCGCGAATCGCGCGCAGCTGCGCGACGTCGGCGGGCGCTGCTATCCGTTGGAGACGGTGGTCACCGGTATCGGCCGGCGGGCCGACAACACCGTCGTGATCGACGACCCGAAAGTCAGCCGCTACCACGCGACGATCATCGACACCGGCGCCAGCTTCGTGCTCAACGACCTGCGATCCGGCAACGGCGTCATCCTCGGCAAGCAGCGGGTTCGGGGCAGTGCCACGCTCACCGATGGCGACGTGATCAGCATCGCCGGCTATCGGTTCACCTTCGAGATCGCGGCCACCTAACCGGGGGCTATCGCGGCGTTGAGGATCCGTTGAGGGCCTCAATCGATTCTTTTCTCAACCGGCCACACCGAGTGGCTCGAAGAGAAAAAGGAACTCCCATGATCAAGACCCGCATCGCCACCGCCGCCACGATGTTCACCTTCGGTCTCGCCGGTCTCGGCGGTGCAGTTGTGGCCATCGCCTCGCCGGCCCACGCAGACGCCCCGGCGACCATTCAGATCGAAGGCACCGCGATGACCGGTACCGCCGGGCCGGCCGTGTCCGACGCCCGAGCGGTGTCCCAGGAGCTGGCCGGCGCGACGCGCGGACCCGACGTCGCCGGCGTGCCGGCCCCGGGCAGCGCGGCCGCCCAGTCACACACCCTGTTCCCGCACAACCCCGCCCCGCACAGCGATCACAATGGCCAGGGACACAAAGGCTCCAACGAGCCGCAGCCGCACACCCACTGACCCTTGACCACTGCAGGTGAGTGCCTAGCGATGCGACTCGTGCGTTAGCGCGGCACCGAGTTCGGCGGTCACCGCGGCGAGTTGCTCACCCATCCGGATGACCTCCGTACCGCTCATCGGCTCGGAGCTCGGAACCAGGCTGAGCATCAACGCAATTCGCGATCCCGGCTGCAGAATCGGCGAGTCGATGTGGCTCACCTCGTAGTTGCGGTCCGGGTCCAGGGCCGCCGGAAACCACTCCTCCTGATGGATCAGCTCATCGGTCAACGCCTGCGCCAGTTGGCTGAGCCGCGTCGACCGCACCTCGGCACTGCGGACGATCAGCGCCAGCTCTTGTAACCGCACATCCGGCAGCAGATGCAGACCCACCGCGTAGCCGCGCTCCACCGTGGCCGCGATCGCGTGGCGGTAGCGATCGCGCACATCCTCGGGCAGTGCGGCCAGCCAGCGTTCCCGGGCCTCGGATCCTGCCCACGCGACGGTCGAGGCGCCATACGGTGGGCGGTGTGGAAACTGGGTGCCGATCGGCATCGGGTGGCCACCACCGAGTCGGCTTCGCACCTGATCGACGACCGTGGAGTAGTCCTCGCCCACCGAGAACGCAACGCAATGTGCGCCGGTCGCCGCCGACAGTTCGACCATGGCCGAGCGAGCCAGCACCAGGGCGGGATAGTGCCCGGCCGCCTCCCGGCCGAGACGGATCAGTGCCGGGCCGAGGTGGTAGGTCTTGCGAACCGGGTCGCGCAACAACCAGCCGGCCCGCAACAGCTCGGACAGCATTGAATGGCAGCTGGCCTTGTGCACGCCCAACTGCCGCGAGACCTGCGCCAGCGTCATCCCTTGGCTGCCGTCACCGGCCAGGTGCTCGAACAGGTTCACCACCCGCTCGGTCTGCGGGGAAGGGCGCGCGGACATAGGCTGATGGTCGCATAGTGCGACTGGTTGCGGTGAAATACACGACCATGTGACGATGCCCACAATGAAGGACCTACGAGGCAGCGTGGCCGTCGTAACCGGTGGTGCCGGCGGGATCGGCCGCGTTATGGGCAGGCGTTTCGGACACGAAGGCGCCAGGGTGGTGCTGGCCGACGTTCTCGCCGAGCCCCTTCAGGACGCCACCCGGGAGTTGACCGATCAGGGCATCGAGGCGATCGGCGTGGTGACCGACGTCACCGACTACTCGTCGGTCCAAGCGCTCGCCAAGGAGGCGGTCGACCACTTCGGCGCCGTCCATGTCGTGTGCAACAACGCCGGAACGGGTGCGGTCTCCGAGGGATACCTGTGGGAGCACGACCTCGCCGACTGGCGGTGGGGGATCGACGTCAACGTCCTCGGCGTCGTTCACGGCATCAAGGCGTTCGTGCCGATCCTGCTCGAGCAGGGCGACGGGCATGTGGTCAACACCTGTTCGGGCAACGGCGGATTCGCGCCGATCGCCCGCGGTGCCATGGGTGGCCCGGCCACTGCCGTCTACCCGATGACCAAGGCCGCCGTGCTGTGCCTGACCGAAAGTCTCTACACGCATCTGGAGATGACCGGGACCGGCGTGCGCGCGCATGTCCTGTTCCCCGGTGGCTTCTTGAACACCGGTATCTGGGAGTCCTGGCGGCACCGGCCGGAGCAGTACGCCGCGACCCAGGAGCGCCGAACCCCCGATCAAACCCTGGCCAAGGTGGTGGACCGATTCGAATCCGCCGGCGTGCACATCGAATTCACGCCCCTGGAGACAGTCGCCGATCAGGTGATCGAAGGGATCCGGACGAACAGCTTCTGGATGATGGGCCCGCCCGCCCCGTCGGATCAGGTCGTCAGAAAGAAGGCGGCCTCGATCCTGACCCGTGGCGCGCCCGACTACCTCGTCGACGTTCTCGGCAAGGCTGCCGAGAACACCTCGGATACCGAAGGAGGAAAGCGGTGATGAGCGCGTGCGTGAAGAGCAGAAAATGGTGAGTACCAACGTTGTTCGCTATGGACCCCGCGCCCCCGAGGCCCGCGTCGACCACGAGATCGATGCCACGAAGGCGCCCATCGCCACCGAGGCCATCACCGTCACCTATCTCACCGACCCCGACATCGTCGCCGCGGTCCTGCCCAAGCCGCTGGAACCGGCAGCCGAACCGCTGGTGCGCATCCAGCTCCAGCGCGTCCAGATCGAAGGGCGGCCGCCCTTCGGCTCCGCGGTGTTCTCGGTAACCGCCCGCCACGGCGCCGTCGAGGGGGATTACCCGCTGTTCATGCCGCAATCCACCGAGCAATCGGTTACCGGTGGACGCGAGACATTCGGTGAGCCAAAGAAACTCGCCGACATCCGGGTCGACCGCGACGGCGAGAGCGTCACCGCCGCCGTTGCCCGGCTCGGCTATCCGCTCATCAGCGTGAGCGGCCGCGTCACCGGCCCCGCGCAGGTACCGCCCGACCAGGTGAACACCGAGTTCTACTTCAAGTTCCTGCGCGCGCCCGACGGCAGCGGCATCACCGACCCGCACCTGGTCTACGGCGAATACCACCGGCACTACGAGGTGATGGAGACCATCGAGGGCACCCTCGAGCTGGGGGAGTCGCCGCTGGATCCGGTGGCCGACATCGTCGCCCGGCAGATCACATCGATCACCTGGTGCCGGCGGCGCACCGTGCAGGTCGGCCGGATCGCACAGCGGGTGCCCGCGGAATGGCTGTTGCCGTTCGTGCATCAGCGCTACGACGACGTGGCCCTGCTCGCCGCACCCAGGCCCGAGCCGACACGGGTGTAGCGCGTGGACCGCTACACCGTGATCTCGGCCGACTGCCACGCCGGGGCCGACCTCCTCGACTACCGGGACTACCTCGATCCCGGGTTCCGGGACGAATTCGACGACTGGGCAAAGGCATACGTCAACCCGTTCGCCGACCTCGCCGACGCGGACGCCGAGCGCAATTGGGACAGCGACCGCCGCAACGCCGATCTGGACACCGAAGGTATCGCCGGGGAGGTCATCTACCCCAATACGATTCCACCGTTCTTCCCGTCGTCGAGCTTGGCCGCGACGCCGCCGGAGACCGCCCGCGAGCTCGAGCTCCGCTGGGCGGGGCTGCGAGCGCACAATCGTTGGCTGGCCGACTTCTGCTCGCTGTCGCCGCAGCGGCGAGCCGGGGTGGGACAGATCTTGCTTCAAGACCTCGACGAAGCGGTCACCGAGGTGGCGCAGATCGCCAAACTCGGTCTGCGCGGCGGCGTTCTACTGCCGGGGATACCGCCTGGAGCGGCCATCCCGCAGCTCTACGCCGAACACTGGGAGCCGCTGTGGGCGGCGTGTGCCGACGCCGGTCTGGTGGTCAACCATCACGGCGGCAACGCCGGACCGAGCCCGCTCGACGGATGGGGCAGTTCGTTCGCGATCTGGGTGTACGAGACGCACTGGTTCGCCCATCGCGCGCTGTGGCACCTGATCTTCAGCGGCGCGTTGGATCGCCATCCGGATCTGACCGTCGTCTTCACCGAGCAGGGCGCGGGATGGATACCGGCAACGCTTGATTCGCTCGACGTCGCCGCGGCCCGCTACGGCCGGGAGGGCTCGGCCATCGCGCGGTTCTCCGGTCCGACCGCCGGCTCGCTGACGCTCAAGCCCAGCGAGTTTTGGGCTCGCCAGTGCTATGTCGGAGCCAGCTTCATGCGGCCGGTCGAGTGTGCCGAGCGGCACGCAATCGGCGTCGACCGGATCATGTGGGGAAGTGACTATCCGCACCTCGAAGGAACCGGCGCGTTCACCCGAGAAGCATTGCGCTACACGTTCGCCGGTGCGCCTGCCGACGAGGTGGCGGCCATGCTCGGCGGAAACGCCGCCACCGTCTACGGATTCGACCTGGCGGCCCTGCAGCCATTGACCGAGCGGATCGGCCCGACGGTGACCGAGGTCGCCGAACCGCTGACCGCTGTGCCTGCCGGTGCGAGCAGCACCGTCTTCGAGCCCGACCCCATCCGCGCCTGGTAGCGAAAGGACCCTGTAGTGGCAACCACGGACCCGTACCTCATCATCTCCGCCGACACCCACGCCGAGCTGCCCACCGAGCGGTACCGCGAATACGTCGACCCCGAATACCGCGAGGACTTCGAGGTCTACCTCGCCGAGAAGCAGGCCGCGGCGCAGGCCGGTGGCTTCATCGACGAGGAGTTCGCCCAGACGTGGTTCGACGAACACGGCGAGGGCATTGCAGGCGGATGGGATGTCGCGCAACGGGATAAGGAACTCGACGGCGACGGAGTGGCCGGAGAGGTCATCTTCCCTGACGCCGATGCCGTGACCGGACTCGCCGGGGCGCCCTTCGGCGCCGGGTTGGGCCAGTCCGGTGACCTCGATCCGGGCCGGGCGATGGCGGGGGCGCGGGCGCACAACCGGTGGCTGGCCGAGCTGTGCAGCCACAGTCCCGAGCGGCGGGCCGGGGTCGCGGTGATCCCGATCCTGGCCGATGTCGATGCGGCCGTCGCCGAGATCGCTCGTGCCGCCGACGCCGGCCTGCGCGGCGGCATCCTGATCCCGGTGCTGTGGGGTGACTACCCGCCCTACCACGACCGTCGCTACGACAAGGTGTGGGCTGCGTGCCAGGATCTGCAGATGCCGGTGCACACCCATGTGGGGCCGGCACCCAGTGCGGAGTACGGCGAGCACCTCGGCATCTACACCACCGAGGTGCGGTGGTGGGGTGCCCGGCCACTGTGGTTCGCCTTGTGGGCCGGGGTGTTCGAGCGATTCCCCGCACTGCGCTGGGGCGCCACCGAGTGTGGGGCGTTCTGGGCCAACGATCTCCTGTGGCTGATGGACACCCGATTCCTGCGGGAGCACTCGGCGAAGAAGATGAGCAAGTTGCTTGAGGGTGACCTGACGATGCCGCCGTCGGCCTACTTCGACCGGAACTGCTTCATCGGGGCCACCACGACCGAGCGCCGAGAACTGGCCAGGCGCTACGAGATCGGTGTCTCGAATATGCTGTGGGGCAACGACTATCCTCATCCCGAGGGTACCTGGCCGAACACCAGGAAATGGCTGCGGCACGCGTTCTGGGACATCCCGATCGACGAGACCCGTCAGATGCTGGGGCTGGCCGCGGCCGAGATCTACAACTTCGACCGGAAAGCTCTTGCGCCCCTGGTGCACCGAATCGGCCCGACACCTGACGATCTCGGCCAAGACGACGCGGTGAGCATCCCGAAATGGGAGGC
>JAEZIA010000098.1 GCA_023416315.1 Actinomycetes bacterium | reverse complement strand
GCCGCCGCGGTCAGCGCGGCGGTCAGGCCGGCGGCACCCGTGCCGAGCACCACGACCTCGACTTCACGGTCCCAGGTGAGCGTCATCGCGCGCTCCTTATTCGTTGTCGCACACAGGCATTGGTGTGCAGTGGTGTCACGCTAACGACGCCGATCGCACAGTGTCAAGCGCCGCCGGTCCCATTTGCCCAGTTCAGCGGGGTGCTTAGCTCAGCACGGCCGACAGTCGCCGGGCCGCAGCCATCGCCGACTCGCGACCGCCCAGCACCACGTCTTCGCGGTGTGAGATCAGGTTGATGCAGGTGTGCGGCGAGCCCGCCGGCCGGTGCACGGGAACCGCGAGTCCGTAGGTGTTCGGCTCGACCTCGCCGTAGGTGATGATCCAGCCCTGCTCGCGGGCGCGGGTCACCAGCGGGCGTTCGCCGGGCCGCGGCGGCATGCTGGCCAGTAGCGCGATACCTGCCGCGCCCCGGTCGAGGGGATAGCGGCTGCCTTCGTGGAAGGACAGTTGGTAGGACACCCGCGTGGGCACGATCACCGCGATCGCCACCTGTTGGTCGCCCTCGGCGACCAACAGTGACACCGTGGTGCCGAGTTCGTCGGCGAGGTTGCGAAGCGTCGGCAGCGACAGTTCACGGATGTTGTTGTCGAACGAAGCGCCCAGTGCGGCGAGCCCGGCGGCCGGGCGGAACCGCCCGTCTTCGGCCTTGGCGACGAGCCGGTAGGACGCCAGTGTGCTCAGCAGCCGGTAGGCGATGGTGCGGTGGACTCCGATGTGGTCGGCGACCTGCTGGATCGTCAGCCCGCCCTTGGCGGCGGCGACCAGCTGCAACGCGTGCAGGCCGCGGGCCAGGGTCTGTGACCCCGGCGCAGCGCTGACCGGGCTTGCGGTGGATGTCTGCGTCATGTCGTCCCCGTGCCTGAGGTGCGAAATCGGGTTCGAGCCACCCCGAAGTGCCTTGACAGACCGCACGCCGAGAGTGATGCTCTTAAACTATCGCACACCGTAGTTCAATAATTACACATACCGCTTACAAAAAGCGAGAATCCCATTATCACCGAGGATAGGGGCGACCGGGTGCCGGAGTTCGAGAGCGTCTGGAGTGACCTACAGGGCGTCGCGTTCTCGCAGGGTTATCTCGATGCGGCCGGGGTGCGCACCCGCTACCTGCATGCCGGCGACCCGGCCAAGCCCACGCTGGTGCTGTTGCACGGTTCGGGTGGCCACGCCGAGGCTTACGTGCGCAACCTCGAGGCGCACGCCGAGCATTTCTCGACCTGGTCGATCGACATGCTCGGGCACGGGTACACCGACAAGCCCGGGCATCTGCTGGAGATCCCGCACTACGTCGAGCACCTCACCGCCGTCCTCGACACAATCGGCGTGCAGCGGGCGTACATCTCCGGGGAGTCGCTGGGTGGCTGGGTTGCCTCGCGTTTCGCCGTCGACCATCCCGACCGGCTCGAGCGGCTGGTGCTCAACACCGCGGGCGGCTCGCAGGCCGACCTCGAGGTGATGAAGCGCATCATCACGCTGTCGATGGCCGCCGCCGAGAACCCGAGCTGGGAGACCGTGCAGGCCAGAATCAAGTGGCTGATGGCCGACAAGTCCAAGGGATACGACGACATCGTCGCCAGTCGCCAGCGGGTGTACCGGCAGCCGGGCTTCGTCGACGCGATGCGCGACATCATGGCGCTGCAGGACCCCGAGATCCGGCAGCGAAACCTGATGACGCCCAGCGACTACGGCGCGATCACGGCGCCGACGCTGGTGCTGTGGACCAGTGACGACCCGACCGCCGACACGACCGAAGGCAGGCGTATCTCGGAGATGATCCCCGGCGCGCGGTTCGAGGTCATGGCGGGTTGCGGGCACTGGCCGCAGTACGAGGACCCCAAGACGTTCAACCGTCTGCACATCGACTTCCTCCTGGGCCGGTGAGCATGAACGTCGACGTCGTCGTGGTGGGTGCTGGTCCGGTCGGCCTGACCCTGGCCAATGTCCTTGGCCTACAGGGCGTCCGGACCTTGGTCGTCGACGAGCGCGACGCGTTGATCGACTACCCGCGCGGGGTCGGCCTCGACGACGAAGCGCTGCGCACCTTCCAGGCGATCGGCCTGGTGGACGCGGTGCTGCCGCACACCGTGCCCAACCAGATCCTGCGGTTCTACGACGGTAAGCGCCGGTTGCTGGCCGAGATGGCGCCGCCGGACGCACGGTTCGGCTGGCCCAAGCGCAACGGCTTCGTGCAGCCACTGGTCGATGCCGAGTTGTACAAGGGCCTCGACCGCTTCGACCACGTCGAGGTGGCCTGGGGTCACCCCATGACCTCGATCTCGGAGAACGGCGAGGGGGTCACCGTGGAGCTGGGCCCGGCGGACTCCGGACCGCGAACAGTCGCCGCGCGCTACGTCGTCGGCTGCGACGGTGGCCGCAGCGCCACCCGCCGCCTGATGGGGGTGTCGTTCGACGGCACCACGTCGTCGACCCGCTGGCTGGTCGTCGACATCGCCAACGACCCGCTGGGTCATCCCAACAGTGAGGTCGGCGCCGACCCGGTGCGGCCGTATGTATCGATCTCGATCGCGCACGGTATCCGGCGCTTCGAGTTCATGATCCACGGCCACGAAACCGACGAGCAGGCCGAGGATCCCGCGTTCGTGGCGCAGATGCTTTCCCGGCTGGTGCCCTATCCGGACAAGGTCGACATCATCCGCCGTCGGCTGTACACCCACCACTCCCGGATCGCGAGTTCATTCCGCAAGGGCCGCATCCTGATTGCCGGTGACGCCGCCCACCTGATGCCGGTCTGGCAGGGGCAGGGCTACAACAGCGGGATCCGCGATGCCGCCAACCTCGGCTGGAAACTGGCGGCGGTGGTCAACGGGCAGGCCGGCGACGCCCTGCTGGACACCTACGACGTCGAGCGCCGCAAGCACGCGCGCGCGATGATCGACCTGTCGACGACGGTCGGCAAGGTGATCTCACCGACCAACCCGCGCGTCGCACGTGCGCGCGACATCGTAATCCGCGCCGCCTCGCTGGTGCCGACGCTCAAGCGCTACGTGCTGGAGATGCGGTTCAAGCCGATGCCACGCTACGAGCAGGGCGCGGTGGTGCACAGCGAGCCGCGCCCGCCGTCCTCGGCGGTCGGCACACTGTTCATCCAGCCCCGGGTGGACACCAGGGACAAGCAGAACGTCCTGTTCGACGATGTCATCGGCCCGTGGTTCGCCTTCGTGTGCTGGAGTAACAACCCCCGTCAACTGTTGGGGGAGAAGGACTTTGCCGCGTGGAAGTCTCTCGGTGCGGTCTTCGTCGCGCTGCGCCCGAGCACCCAGTTGCACTGGACCGGCCACGATGACCCCGACGTGATCGTCGTCGGCGACCGGACCGGTGCGCTGAAAGCCTGGTTTGACGCCCACGAAGAGTCCGTGATGTTCCTGCGCCCGGACCGCTGCATCGCTGGCGCCTGCATCGCCCAACGCACGCCCGAGCTGAGCGCGGCGCTGCTCGGCAAGCTCAATCTGACCCCGGGAGGAGGCACCGATGCCACTGGCGCTCTGCTGCATGTCGCACAGCCCGCTGCTGAACCTTCCCGGCCCGGCGGCCGACCTGCTTGACGACATCAACGGCCACCTCGCCGACACCCGGGAGTTTGTCGCTGATTTCGATCCCGAGCTGGTGGTGATCTTTTCGCCGGACCACTACAACGGATTCTTCTACCGGCTGATGCCGCCGTTCTGCATCGGCACCGCGGCCTCCGGGGTCGGCGATTACGGCACGCACGCCGGACCACTTCAGGTTCCTGCCGATCTGGCCAACGCGATGGCCGCAGCGGTATGGGAGGCCGACGTCGACGTATCGGTGTCGGCGGCGATGGACGTCGATCACGGCACGGTGCAGCCGCTCGAAGTGCTCTTCGGCAATGCGGCGGCCAAGCCCGTCATCCCGGTGTTCATCAACTCGGTGGCCACTCCGCTGGGACCGCTCAAGCGCACCAGGGCGCTGGGTGCCGCGATCGGCGCTTACCTTGGCACACTGAACAAACGGGTGCTGGTCGTCGGATCCGGTGGGCTATCCCATGATCCACCGGTACCAACCCTGGCAACGGCGCCGCCTGCCGCACTGGAGCGCATCGTCGGCGGGGCGCCGATGTCCCCGGAGGGACGGGCGGCGCGGCAGGAGGCGGTAATCGCCGCGGCGCGTGACTTCGCGCACGGACAGAGCCCGCTGCAGCCGCTCAACCCGGACTGGGACCACGCCCTGCTCGAGCTGATCGACTCGAACCGGCTGGCCGAGGTCGACGGCTGGACCAATGAGTGGATTGCCCGTGAGGCCGGTAATTCGGCGCACGAGATCCGAACCTGGGTGGCGGCGTTCGCCGCACTCGCGGCCCAGGGTGCTTACCAGACGCAGCAGCGCTACTACCGCGCTGCTCCCGAGTTGATCGCGGGCTTCGCGATCCGGACGGCGGTACCTGTAGATGACTGAACCGTTTGATCACTCCGTCGACGTCCTCGTGATCGGCTCCGGCGCGGGCGGGATGACGGCGGCGCTGCGTGCCGACGCCTTGGGCCTGGACACGCTGATCGTGGAGAAGTCGCCCAAATTCGGTGGCTCGTCGGCACTTTCCGGGGGTGGCATCTGGGTGCCGGGTGCGCCGTCGCAACGCAAAGCCGGCTACTCGCCGGACCCGGACGGCGTGTTCGAGTACCTCAAGACCATCACCGGCGGTCTGGTCAGTGACGCGCGCCTGCGTGCCTACGTCGACACCGCCCCGGAGATGATGGAGTTCCTGGAGAAGTCGAGCAACTGGTTCGAGTTCGTCTGGAAGCCGGGCTATGCCGACTACTACCCCGAACTGCCGGGCGGTTCCGAACGGGGCAGCACGATCAACGTGCCCGAGATCGATCTGCGCAAGCTCGGTGACGAGGAGCAGAACCTGCTCGCGCCGCTGGCGCTGGCACCGAAGGGGATCTGGTTCGCCCCCAAGGACCTTCGGTTGTTCTACCAGGTCCGGCAGAACTGGCGGGGCAAGGGTGTGCTGCTCAAGCTGATCTGGCGGATGTTCCGGGCGCGGGTGTTCGGTGATCGGATGGCCGCCATCGGGCAGTCGCTGATGGCGCGGATGCGGCTGGCGGTCAAGGAGAAGGACATTCCGCTGTGGCTGTCGGCGCCGATGACCGAACTGATCACCGACGTCGACGGTAACGTGGTGGGCGCCGTGGTAGAACGGGCGGGTAAGCCGCTACGGATCGCCGCGCGGCGCGGCGTGGTCGTCGCCTCCGGCGGGTTCGATCACGACATGGAGTGGCGTCGTGAACATCTGCCGGTGCTGGAAAATGACTGGAGCTTCGGCAATCCCGCCGCCACCGGGGACGGTATCCGGGCAGGCGAGAAGGTCGGAGCTGCCACCGATCTGCTCGACGAGGCATGGTGGTTTCCCGCCATGTGCTGGCCGGACGGGCGCCTGCAGTTCATGCTCAACGAGCGGATGATGCCTGCACAGTTCGTGGTCAACGGCGTCGGGAAGCGGTTCATCAACGAGGCCGCGCCCTACATGGACTTCGCGCATGCCATGATCGAAGGCCAGCGCAGCGGCACGCCACACATACCGTGCTGGCTGGTCACCGACATCAAGTCGTTCCACCGGTACGTGGTGGGCGGCCACCTGCCGATCCCGAAGGTGCCGTTCGCTCCCGTCCCGACCGGTCGCAAGGTCCCGCAGGCGTGGTTGGATTCCGGGATCGTCAAGGTCGCGGACAGTTTCGGCGAGCTGGCGGTGCAGATCGGTGTTCCGGCGGATGAGTTGCAGCGCACCGCTGCCCGGTTCAACGAACTCGCCCACGCGGGCCATGATGACGACTTCAACCGCGGCGACAGCGCCTACGACAACTACTACGGCGACCCGACGCTGCCCAATCCCAACCTGGCGCCGCTGGGCAAGCCGCCGTATCTGGCCTTCCAGATCATCCTCGGCGACCTGGGCACCTCGGGTGGGCTGCTCACCGACGAGCACGCCAGGGTGCTGCGTGAGGACGGCACCGTGATCGGCGGGCTATACGCCACCGGGAACGCCTCGGCTGCGGTGATGGGCCGTAGTTACGCCGGCGCCGGCGCCACCATCGGGCCCGCTATGACGTTCGGATACGTCGCAGCAGACCACATCTCCCATAACTCCAATCGAGAGGTAACCGCATGAAAATCTCGCTGTTCTACGAGTTTCCGCTGCCGCGGCCGTGGTCGGAGGACGACGAGCACCAGCTGTTCCAGCATGGCCTCGACGAGGTGGAGCTTGCGGACAAGGCCGGCTTCTCCACGGTGTGGCTCACCGAGCACCACTTCCTGGAGGAGTACTGCCATTCCACCGCGCCGGAGATGTTCCTGGCCGCGGCCAGCCAGCGCACCAAGAACATTCGGCTCGGATTCGGCGTGATGCACCTGCCGCCCCCGATCAACCATCCCGCGCGCATCGCCGAGCGCGTCGCCACCTTGGACCACTTGTCCAATGGTCGCGTCGAGTTCGGCACCGGTGAGGGGTCGTCGGTGGCCGAGCTCGGCGGCTTCGACATCGATCCGGCGGACAAACGCACCATGTGGGAAGAGGCGTTGGAGGTCTCGATCCGGTGTATGACCGAGGCACCGTTCACCGGCTTCAAGGGCGAGCATGTCGAGATGCCGGCCCGCAACGTCATTCCCAAACCGCTGCAGAGCCCGCACCCGCCGGTGTGGGTGGCCTGCACGCGTCCCTCGTCGGTGCAAATGGCCGCCCAAAAGGCCATCGGCGCACTCAGTTTCGCCTACACCGGCCCGGAGGCACTCAAGACCCGTGTCGACGGCTACTACAAGGAGTTCGAGGAGCAAGGCGCCCCCGTCACCCCGGCGATCAACCCGAACCTGCTCGCGATCGGCGGTGACCTGTCGATGATGGTCGCCAAGACCGACGACGAGGCGATCAAGAAGCTTGGCATCGGTGGCGGGTTCTTCTCGTTCGGCATCATGCACTACTACATCAACGGCATGCACACGCCCGGTCGCACCGGGGTGTGGGAGCTCTACGAAAACGCTGTCAAAGAGGATCCGACCCTCGCCTACGGTCCCGGCCGTGGCGCCATCGGTTCCCCGGAGACCGTGCGTGAATTCCTTCGCAGTTACGAGGCCAGTGGTGTCGACGAGATCATCCTGCTGCTCAACCCGCGCAGTCACGAGGGCACGATGGAGTCGATCGAGATCATGGGCAAGGAGATCCTTCCCGAGTTCATCGAACGCGACGCCAAGGCCGTCAAGGACAAGACCAAGCGGCTGGAGCCGGTGATCGAAAAGGTCGAGGCCCGCCGCCAGCCCGTCGATGCCCCGCTGTTCGACGAGACCTATGCCTTCGGTGGTCTGCCCACCGGTCGCGGTGGAAAGTTCACCGCCGGTGAGATTCCGGAGGCGATGGCGGAGATCAACGAGGGCCGGGTGAAGGCCGCGCAGTTGGAAAAGGAGAAGCGAGAAGGGAAGTAGACCCGGAGAATGGCTCACATCGACGAGTTGCTGCGGTATGACGGGCGCCGCGTGGTGGTCACCGGCGTGGCGTCGGGAATCGGTGCGCAACTATGTGGACAGCTCAGCGATCTCGGCGCCGAGGTCGTCGGACTCGACGTCCGCCGCCCGGCGGCCGAACTGAGCGAGTTCATCGAGATCGACCTGGCCGATTCGGCCTCCATCGATCAGGCGGCCCGTGTGGTCGGCGGCAGAATCGACGGGCTGTTCAATGTGGCCGGAGTGTCTTCCGGAATCGGCAACTCGCTGTTGGTCGTCACGATCAACTTCCTGGGCACCCGGGCGCTCACCGAAGCGCTCCTGCCGAAGCTGGGCCCGGGGTCGTCGATCGTGTCCGTGTCCTCCCTGGCCGCGGCAAACTACCGGGATAACCTGCCGCAGGCGGCCGCTCTGCTGGCGACGGGTTCGATGGCCGAGGGCATCGCCTGGTGCGAGGACAACCCCGACGCACTGGCCGACGGCGGCTACCGGCTGTCGAAGGAGGCGATCATCGGCTACACGGTGACAAATGCGGTGCCGTTGGCCGCCAAAGGTATTCGGATCAACTGCACCGGACCCGGCGTCACCGCGACGCCGATCCTCGACCAAATCCGCTCACGGTACGGGCCAGGCCTGCTCGACGACATCCCCAAGCCACTGGGACGACTATCGGATCCCGACGAGCAGGCCGCGGTGCTGGCGTTCCTCGGCAGTCGGGCGGCGGGCTACATCACCGGGCAGGTCATCTGGGTCGACGGCGGCAACATCGCGGCGCGTCATGTCGCCGACTACGAGAGGGGATGATCAGCGTGGCCAGCATGAGCGATTTTCGTCGGGTCTCCGACGACGTCCGAAACTGGGGCCGGTGGGGCGACGCCGACGAACTCGGCACGCTGAACTTCATCACGCCGGAGAAGATCGCGCAGGCCGCCGCAACGGTCCAGCACGGCAAGGTATTTTCGCTCGGCGTCGACTTCGGATCGTCGGGCCCGCAAGGCGCGTTCCAGTACCGGCAGAACCCGACCCATGTGATGACGATCGACGGCGGTGACGCGCACACGTTGATGGAATATGGCCCGAAGTGGCTGCGCAACCCGACGGCCGTCCAACTTGGCGGGTACACCTCGGCCGGGCCGATGCGGTTCAACGACGACATGATCATCATGCCGCTGCAGGCGGCCACGCAGTGGGACGCGTTGTCGCACGTGTACTACGAAGACAAGCTGTACAACGGGTTCCCCGCGGACTCGGTATCCAGCCTGGGCGCCTACTACCTGGGTATCGACAAGGTCGCCGGTCTGGGCATCACCTCCCGCGGTGTACTGCTGGACATCGTGAAGTTGCGCGGAGTACCGACATTCTGTGAGCTCGGGCAGCCGATCACACCGGCCGAGCTCGACGAGGCCGCCCGCACCCAGGGTGTCACCGTGGAACCCGGCGACATCGTCCTGATCCGAACAGGTTGGTGGGCACGCTTTTTGGAGACCGGTGACGGTCAGGAGCCCGGCGCGGGTCTGGACTGGACCTGCGCGTCGTGGCTGGCCGATCACCAGGTCGCCGCGGTGGCGGCCGATAACCTGATGGTGGAGAACCCGGCGTCGGGCGTCGACGGCGCGATCCTGCCGATGCATATGCTGTGCCTGCGCGACATGGGCCTGATGCTGGGCGAGTACTGGAATCTGACCGACCTGGCCATCGATTGCGCGGCCGACGGTCGCTACGAGTTCCAGCTCGTCGCGCCGCCGCTGTCCGTCACCGGGGCCGTGGGGTCGCCCGTCAACCCGATCGCGATCAAGTGAGTCATCACCACCGGACCATGCTCGTCGACGGTCTGCAGACCCACTATCTCGAGGCGGGGGAGGGCGAGCCCGTCGTGCTGCTGCACGGTGGCGAGTTCGGGGTGAGCGCCGAGATCGGCTGGGAACGGCTGATTCCCGCGCTGTCCCGGCACTATCGGGTGCTGGCCCCGGACATGCTGGGGTTCGGTGACTCGGCGAAGGTCGTCGACTTCACCGACGGCCGGGGCATGCGGATCCGGCACATCGCCCGGTTCTGCGCGCTGCTGGGCATCGACTCTGCGCACTTCGTCGGCAACTCGATGGGGGCGATCAACCTGCTGGTGGACCTGACCTCGGAGGCGCCGGTGCTGCCGGTGCGCAGCGCGGTCACGATCTGCGGCGGCGGAGAGATCCAGAAGAACATGCACACCACCGCGCTTTACGACTACGACGCCAGCGTCGAGGCGATGCGCGCGATCGTCGAGGCGCTGTTCGCTGATCCCGCATATCCCGGCGACGAGGCGTACGTGCGGCGCCGCTACTTGTCGAGCATCGCGCCAGGGGCGTGGGAATCGTTGGCGGCCGCGCGGTTTCGCCGGCCGGGTCTGGAAGCGCCGCCGACGCCGTCGAGCAAGCGCGCCTACGAGCGCATCGACGTGCCGGTCCTGGTGGTCGAGGGCGCTGGCGACAAGCTGCTGCCCGCCGGTTGGGCCGCCGAGATCGCCGGGCAGATCCGGGGCGGTCGCTCGGCGGTCATCGACGGCGCGGGTCACTGCCCGCAGATCGAACAGCCCGAGACGGTGGCGGAGCTGCTGCTGGAGTTCTTCGCCGGGGTCAGCTAGCGCCGACCGCCCACCGTGGGGGTTACGCACGGAAAGTTGCGGGAATTCGTGCATAGCACCCACATTCGACGGGTGGCGAAGCTGCTGCTGGAGTTCTCGCCGTCGACAGCTAGGGCCCGAGCCGCTCGATGCCGACGTAGGCCGAACTCAGCGCAGGCGTCTGCGACAGCGGGTCCACCGGGGACGCGTCCACGAGCAGGTTGCGGTTGACCCCGAACGACACCGGCTCCGCGCCGCCGCGCGGATCGAATACCCGCGACCCCCACCCGTGATCGACGATCACCACACCGGGGCGCGGCCGGTCGCTGACCACCGCCACCAGCTCGACCGCGCCGATGCCGGAGAACACCCTGACCCGGTCGCCGTCGGCCACACCCAACGCGGCGGCGTCGGCGATGTTGATCACCGCGTGATTGCCCTTGCCGCCGGGATGCAGACCAGGGATGTCGTTGAGCCAGGAGTTCATCGAATGCCTGTGCCGGCTGTTCGCCAGCTGAAAAGGCTGGCCGGCCGGCGCCTGCGGGTGTGGCTGACCCAGCAGCTCCCGCGCACGGGCCACGAATTCAACCGGGGCGAGGTGAATCTTCTTGTCCTCGGTGCGCAGCGCCGTGCGCAGATGGCCGAATTCACGCTTGCCGAACACCCAGCCGTGCGGATGCTCCATCACCGCACGCCAGCTGATCCCGCGACTCAACCCGATGATCAGCCGGTCAATCCAGTGCGGCCCGAACGCCAGTGCCGGCCTGCGTGTTGCCCTGGCCACGAACCGGGTGGCCTTGATGAATCCGTTGACACCCCGCATGCCGAGGAACGGCCGCTTCATCGCCAGTGTGAGGTCGAGGAAGAACCGCCACTCCTCGCGGGCCTCGCCCGGTGGATCGACCGCACGGCGCCCGTACTGCACGTAGGGCTCGTCGTGCAGTCCGCTGGTGAGTGCCAGCAGATCGTCGCGCTCCAGCCAGTGCGCGGCGGGCAACAGCCAGTGCGCGTGCCGGTGGCTTTCGCGCTGCAGGAAGTCGATGGCCACCAACAGATCCAGTTGGCTCAGCGCCGCGTCGAGCCGCGCACCGTCGGGTCCGGAGACGACCGGGTTGCCCGCGTTGATCACCATCGCGCGGATCTGTCCGTGGCCCGGGGTGGTGATCTCGTCGGGCAGCTCGTCAAGCCCGTGGTGGCCGGCCACCATCGGGCGCCCTTGTAGCCGGCTGAGGTGGTCCACCGGTTTGGCGAACGCCGCCAGCTTCAGCGCGTCGACGTAGCCGCGTTCGAACCGACGGCCACCCGGCCGGTCCATCCGTCCGGTGATCACGTTGAGCACATGCCCCAGCCACTCGCCGATCGTTCCGGCGAGATGCAGCGACACCCCGGTGCGGGTGATCGCCATCGCGCCCGGTGCGGCGGCGAAATCCCGTGCCACCGACTTGATCTCGGCGCGGGGGATATCACAGCGCGCGGCCAGGTCGTCCAGGTCAGCCGCCGCGACCAGGCTGCGTACCTCGGCCATCCCGACGGCCAATTCCGCGCAGTCCTCGCGGTGTTCAAGCCCCTCGTCGAGGATCACCTTGACCATACCGAGCAGCAGCGCCCAGTCCTGCCCGGGCCGGATCGCCAGATGCAGGTCGGCCTTGTCGGCGCTCTCGGTGCGGATCGGGTCGACGACGACGATCGTGGCCCCTCGTCGTTGCCGTGCCAACGCCCGCTTCCAACCGCCGGGCACGGTCTCCACCCAATTCCAGGCGCTGACAGCGGGATTGGCGCCCACCAGCAGGAAGTAGTCGCAGTTGTCGACATCGGAGACCGGGACGAACAGCTGTGATCCGTACATCGCCTGGGCGACCACGTGCAAATTGTTCTGGTCGACCGACCCGACGTAGTACCGGTTCTGGCTGCCGATCGCATCGAGCCAGCCCGCCATGAACAACAGATTCGACGACGAGAAGCCGGCGGGGTTGCCGGTATAGCTGGCCACCGCGTCCGGGCCGCCGGCCGCGATGATCACCGACATCCGCGCGGCGATGTCGGCGACCGCCTCCTCCCACGTCGACTCGACGTAGGTGTCACCCACCCGCCGCATCGGCCGCGTGATGCGGCGCGGGTGGTCGACCAACTGGGCCGCGGTGCGGCCCTTCGCGCAGAAGTCCGCCCAACTGTGCGGATTCTGTTTGTCTGCGGAGATTTTCACCACCCGCCCCGCCTCGACGGTGACGTCGACACCGCACGAGGCAAGGCAGTACCGGCAGAAGGTGTGAACCGTCTGCTGCGGCGTTGGGGTTACTTCAAGCAACTGCCGCCGTCGACGGGCAGAGTGACGCCGGTGATGTAGCGGGCCTCATCGGACGCCAGGAACAGCACCGCGTTGGCGATGTCCTCGGGCTCGACCCAGCCGATCGGCAGGGTGTGCATCAGCTGCCCGACGACCTTCATGTCCTCCGGACCCGGGTTCTCCAGGTCGGGACGGAACAGCTTCATCGTGCCCTCGTTCATGAACAGCGGCGTGTTCACATTCGTCGGGTGCACCGAGTTGACCCGGATGTTCTGCGCGCCGAGCTCGACGGCGAACGTCCGCATCAGGCCGACCACGCCGTGCTTGGCCGCGACGTAGTGCCCGGTGTGCGGGTACGCCTTGAGCCCGCCGACGGAGCTGGTCAGGATGATCGAGCCGCCACGACCGCCCGCGAGGATATGCGGCACACCGGCTTTCACGGTCTTCCACACGCCGCCCAGGTTGATATCGATCATCGCGGTCCAGTCGACCTCACTGGTCTGGTCCAGCGTCTGGCCGCCGTTGCCGATACCGGCGTTGGCGACGATGATGTCCAGCCGACCCAGCTGATCGACGCCGGTGTCCACCGCCGCCTTGAGCGCGTCGTAGTCGCGGACATCCACCTCGGCCGTGTAGATCTGGCGGTTGAGGCCCTTGACCAGATCGGCGGTCTCGGCGAGGTCCTCCGGGGTGGACGCCGCGATCTTGTCCACGGTGTCGATGGGCTTGCAGATATCGACCGCGATGATGTCGGCGCCTTCCGACGCCAGCCGCACCGCGTGGGCGCGTCCCTGCCCGCGCGCCGCACCCGTGACGAATGCGACCTTGCCTTCTACCCGTCCTGCCATGGTTGTTCAGTCCTCTTGTCGTAGTGGGGTGGAGGTCAGGGAACGATCGTCGGCATGGCGTCCCAGCCGCGGACCGCAGTGGTTTGGGACTTCACCGCATTCGGCCAGTCGACGTCCCAGGTGGGGAAGCGCTTGAGTATCTCTTCAAGCGCGATTCGCCCTTCCATCCGGGCCAGCGCGTTGCCCATGCAGAAATGAGTGCCGGCTCCAAACGTCATGTGCGACTTGAGCTCCCGGTGGATGTCGAACACGTCGCCGTCCGGGGCGAAGCGTCGGTGGTCGCGGTTGGCCGCACCGACGAGCATCAGCATCGCCGACCCCGCGGGCACGGTCTGCCCGTAGTACTCGACGTCGCGGGTGACGTACCGGGCGATCTGCAGGGCCGGCGGCTCCCAGCGCAGGATCTCCTCGATCGCCTGCGGGATCAGCGCCGGGTTCTCGGCGAGTTCGCGCCGCTGGTCGGGGTGTTCGGCCAGGGTTTTGCCGGCCCAGCCGATCAGCCGGGTAGTGGTCTCCGACCCGGCGGTGGCGATCACCGTCAAATACAGCAGCAGTTCCTCGCGGTGCAGGCGGCGCACTGTGCCGGTCTCGTCGGCGAACTCGGCGTTGAGCAGGTCGGTCATGATGTCGTCCGACGGGTGGTCGCGCCGATAGTCGATGAACTCGGCGAAGATCTCGCCGGTGGCCAGCAGATCGACCTTCTCGGACTGCAGCGTCGCCTCGCCGTGGTCGGTAACCGCGCGCTGCCGGTCTTCGGGGATGCCGAGGAGCATGCCGATGACCCGCATCGGCATCTGCTCGCCGAGATCGTTGACGAAGTCGAACCGACCCGAGCCGACAAGGGGGTCGAGGCATTTGGTGGTGAATTCGCGGATCTGCGGTTCCAGGGCGGCAACCTTACGCGGGGTGAAGACTCGCGAGAGCAGGTTGCGGTGAATGTTGTGTATCGGTGGATCCTCGAAAATCAGTGTGCCCGGCGGGATTTCCATGCCGGATTTGATGATCTCCAGCAGCGCCCCGCGGCCGGAGATGAACGTCTCGTGATCGATCACGGCCTTGTTGACATCGTCGAACCGGCTCAGCGCATAGAAGTCGAGGTCCGGGTTGTAGTACAGCGGCGCTTCTTCGCGCAGCCGCGCGAACATCGGATACGGGTTGATGTTCTGGTCGACGTCGTAGGGGTCGTAGTGAAGATCGTGAGCGGCACTGACTGTCACCGGAATGTCCTCCCATGGGCCTCGGTGAGAGCAACTGTTGCAGTTGCGTTCAAAAAGTGTCAATGCCGTGCGCGGTTTGCGTAAGCTTTGCTGACCAAGTGAGAGAACATCGTTCTCGACACGCTCGCTTAGCCGCGCTAACGGTTGGGTCCGACCTGGCGCCGACCGCTGCTTTGCCGCCGTTTAAATCACGCGCTTGACTTCGCCCGATTGCCCGGTTTGACTGCGTACGCGCACCGGATCGGCGTGCGGACGAGAGGGATTGGGCCGTCATGGGCAACGAATTGGCAGGCAAGATCGCGGTCGTCACCGGCGGCGCATCCGGGCTCGGGGCCGGCATCGTCGAGCGGTTTCTGCGCGAAGGCGCGACCGTGGTGTTCGGCGACATCGATGCCGAGCAGGGTAAGGCGCTGGCCGAACGGCGCGGGGAGAAGGCGTTTTTCCTGCCGACCGACGTCGCCGTCACCGAGCAGCTCACCCGGCTCATCGACACCGCGGCGGAGAAGTTCGGCGGGCTCGACGTGATGGTGAACAACGCCGGTGTCTCGGGGAAGATGCACCGCAGTTTTCTGCACGACGACCTCGACGACTTCGAGCGCGTGATGGCGGTCAACCTCAAAGCCGTGATGGCCGGAACGCGGGACGCGGCGAAGCACATGAAATCCGGCGGCGGCGGCTCGATCATCAATCTGACCTCGATCGGCGGGATCCAGGCCGGCGGCGGCGTGATTAGCTACCGGGCGTCGAAGGCCGCGGTCATCCACTTCACCAAGTGCGCGGCGATCGAGTTGGCCAACTACGACATTCGGGTGAACTGCCTTGCACCCGGCCATATCCGGACCGCGATCGTGGCGAAAGCGGCGGATGGGATGGACGCCGAGAAGGTGGCCAGGTTCGAGGCGGGCATCCGGGCGACCATGCGAGCCGATCGGCCGCTGGAGCGCGAGGGGACCGCCGACGACGTGGCGGAAGCGGCTCTGTACTTCGCCGGGGACCGGTCGCCCTACGTCACCGGGACGGTGCTGCCGGTCGACGGCGGGACCTCGGCCGGCAAGCCGGTGCCCAAGCGAGAGAAAAAGCCCGAGGGTTCTTAAATCAATCGCTTGACTTAATCATGATCACCACGTTGACTAACGTGCAATGACCGCCGCGACCTCCCCTTCTCGCAGCACCCGTACCGACCGGGCCACCCTGACCCGCGAGGCGATCCTGACCGCCGCGGAGCGGCTGTTCGCCGAACACGGGGTGTTCGCGGTATCCAATCGCCAGGTCAGCGAAGCCGCGGGCCAGGGCAACAATGCGGCCGTCGGCTACCACTTCGGCACCAAGATCGACCTGGTCCGGGCGATCGAGCACAAGCACGCGGGCCCGGTGGAGAAGCTGCGCGAGGAGCGGGTCGCCACTCTCGCCGGCAAGGACGCCGAGCTGCGGGACTGGGTGGAGTGTCTGGTGCTGCCGCTGACCGATCACCTGACCGCGCTGGGCAATCCGACCTGGTACGCCCGGTTCGCCGCCCAGGTGATGGCCGACCCGGCCTACCAGAAGACCGTCACCCGCGACGCGCTGTCGCTGCCTGCCCTGGTCACCGTGCTGGAGGGCATCAATCGCTGCCTTCCCGAGCTGCCCGGCCACGTCCGCGTGGAACGCAACATCATGGCGCGCAACCTGCTGATGCATACCTGCGCCGAATATGAGCGTGCCCTCGCCGAGGGCACGTCCCTGCCCCTAACCAGTTGGCGCACAGCCGCTTCCGGACTCATCGACGCGATCGTCGGGCTGTGGCTGGCCCCCGTGACACGACAAGGCTAGAACCGCGATGAAGGTCACCGTCGACCAGGACAAGTGTGTTTCCTCCGGCCAGTGCGTGCTCAACGCGGCCGAGGTCTTCGATCAACGCGATGAGGACGGCGTGGTGATCTTGCTCGAGACCCACCCGCCCGCCGATCAGGAAGACAACGCGCGCCGGGCCGCCGCGGCCTGTCCCGCCCAAGCCATCTACGTCGAGGAGTAAGGCATGTCGGACACGTTGACAACCGAGCCGACCGAGGCCGGCGCGTCCGCGCCGGACTATCCGATGGAGCGGACCGGCCGCTGCCCGTTCGCGCCGCCGGAGCAGGTGATGGAGTTGGCGGCCGGCGCACCGCTGAGCCGGGTCCGGATCTGGGACGGCAGCACCCCGTGGCTGATCACCGGGTACGAGGAGGCGCGCGCCCTGTTCGCCGATCCCCGAGTCAGTGTCGACGACCGCCGCAGCGGCTTCCCGCACTGGAACGAGCACATGCTCGCCACGGTCAACAAACGCCCTCGCTCGGTGTTCACCGCCGACGCCGAAGAGCACACCTTCTATCGCCGGATGCTGTCCAAGCCGTTCACCTTCAAGCGGGTCGAGGGGTTGCGCCCGGCGATCCAGAAGATCACCGACGACGCCATCGACGCGATCCTCGCTGGGCCGCAACCTGCCGAGTTGGTCAGTGCGCTGGCGCTGCCCGTGCCGACGGAAGTCATCTGCGAAATGCTCGGCGTGCCCTACGAAGACCACGGGTTCTTCCAGGAGCATGCCAACGTCGGGTTGGCCCGCTACGCCAAGCCCGAAGACAGCATGAAGGGCGCGATGAGCCTGGCGAAATACCTCTCGAACCTCGTCGAGACCAAGATCCAGAACCCGGCCGAGGATGCAGTCTCCGATATCGCCGAGCGGGTGAAGGCCGGGGAGATCAGCGTCAAGGAGGCCGCGCAGCTGGCCAGCGGTCTGTTGATCGCCGGCCACGAGACCACCGCGAACATGATCGGCATCGGCGTGCTGGCGCTGCTGGAAAACCCCGAACAGGCTGCGGTGGTGCGGGATACCGACGATCCCAAGGTCGTCGCCAACGCCGTCGAGGAGCTGCTGCGGTATCTGTCGATCATCCAGAATGGCCAGCGCCGCGTCGCGATCGAGGACATCGAGATCAGCGGCGTGACGATCCGCGGGGGAGAGGGCATCATTATCGACCTGTCCCCGGCGAACTGGGATGCCAACGCCTTCCCGAATCCGGAGCAGCTGCAGGTGCAGCGCCCGGAGGCGCGCGAGCACCTGGCCTTCGGCTACGGCCGCCACCAGTGCGTCGGGCAGCAGCTGGCTCGTGCCGAGCTGCAGATCGTGTTCAGCACCCTGCTGCGCCGGATTCCGACCTTGAAACTGGCCAAGCCGCTCGACGAGATCCCGTTCAAGAACGACAAATTGGCCTACGGCGTCTACGAACTGCCCGTTACCTGGTGACGAGCCCCAGCCCTTATCGATTGGAGTGTCCACGATGTCGACATTGACCGCCACGCTCTACCCACCGGAAGGCTTCGGTGCACCCAAGAACCGCCAGGGCCACGCCACGGGTGATTTCGGATTGCCCGCCGGCACCGAGGTGTTCTCCGCCGACAACCACATCTCGGTGGCCCAGGACATTTTCTACGAGAAGTTCCCCGAGGATCTCAAAGGGGCTGCGCCGCGGATCTGGTACGAGGACGGCGCCTACATGGTCGGCATGAAGGGTAAGGCCTGGACGGGCGGCGACTTCGGCCGCGTCCTCATGCAGTACGACGACCTGGCCGGCGCGTCCACCAACGACATGCAGGCACGCGTTCGCGAGCTGGCCGAGGACGGGATCGACAAGGAATTGGCCTTCCCCAACGCTGTCCTCGCGCTGTTCCACTACCCGGATAAGGCGTTGCGGGAGCGGGTGTTCCGGATCTACAACGAGGTGATGGCCGAACTGCAGGAGCAGTCGGGTGGCCACTTCTACGGGGTCGGGCTGATCAACTGGTGGGACCCCAAGGGCACCCGCCAGAATCTCCAAGAGCTCAAGGCACTCGGGCTCAAGACCTTTCTGCTGCCGCTCAACCCGGGCAAGGACGACGACGGCAACATCTATGACTACGGTGCCGCGTCGATGGATGCGGTCTGGGATGAGATCGAAGACTCCGGCGTGCCCGTCACCCACCACATCGGTGAGACGCCGCCGAAGACGCCGTGTGAGAACAACAGCGTCGTCGTCGGAATGATGGTCAATGTCGATTCGTTCCGCGAACAGTTCGCCAAGTACGTGTTCTCCGGAATCCTCGACCGGCACCCGAAGCTGCGTATCGGCTGGTTCGAAGGCGGAATCTCCTGGGTGCCCACCGCATTACAGGACGCGACGCATCTGCTGGCGTCGTACCGGCACATGTTCAACCACGAACTCGGTCACGAGCCCCGGTACTACTGGGACAACCACATGTGCGCCTCGTTCATGGTGGACCCGCTGGGCCTGGAGCTGATCGATAAGATCGGCGTGGACAACGTGATGTGGTCGTCGGATTATCCGCACAACGAGTCGACTTTCGGCTACTCGGAGAAATCGTTGGCGACGGTGGTCGAGGCCGTGGGCCCGGAGAACGCCGCGAAGATCTGCAGCACCAACATCAAGAATTTCCTGGGTGTGCAGTGACCACATCGTTGACCGGGCCGGTGCGCACGCTGGCTGACATCCCGGCACAGCCGGACCGCCCCCGCATGCGTGCCGAAACCGGTGCCCGGCTGCGGGCGGCGATGACCGAGCGCGGTGTCGACGCGCTGGTTCTGCTGGGCAATAACGCCGTCACCTATGCGACCGGAACCAGCTGGCCGCTGGGCGACGCGGGACTCTCCCATGTCGAGCGTCCGGTCGCCGTGGTGCTCGCCGACGACCCGTCGCCGCATCTCTTCCTGCCGTTCCGGGAGGGCGCGGCCGAAGAGACCGACCTGCCGGCCGATCACCTCCACGGCCCCGTCTACATCGAATTCGACGAGGGCGTCGAGCATTTCGCCGCGGCGCTCGCCGAGTTGATCCCGCGGGGCGCCACGATCGCCGTCGATGAGCTCACCGGTGCAATGCGCCGCGCGCAGCACCTGCTGTTCGGCCACGCCACACCCGGTGATGCCGCTGCGGTGGTGGGGGCGGCCAAGACGTGCAAGACCGCCGACGAGATTGCCTGCATCTACAAGGCCGTCCAGATCACCGACATCGCGATGGTCGACGTGCAAAAGGCGCTGGCACCGGGCATCCGCCAGATCGACCTATCGGCCGAATTCATGCGGCGCGCCTTCGAATTGGGCGCGGTGGCCAGCATGCTCGAGCCGATCTGGCAGGTCATGCCCAACACCAAGGCCGATGGCGTGTGGACCACCCATGGCGACCTGGCACTGCCACTGCTGTCTACCGAGCGTGAACTGCGCGACGGTGATGTGCTGTGGACCGATGTGTCGATCACCTACGGCGGCTACTGCTCCGACTTCGGACGCACCTGGACCGTCGGGGCGGACCCGGATGCGCGGCAGCAGGCCAACTTCCGGCGCTGGCGGCAGATCATGGACGCTGTGCTGGGCGTCGCCAGGGCCGGTGCCACCGCGGCCGACCTGGGCCGGGCTGCGATCGCGGCCAACGACGGCCGCAAGCCGTGGCTGCCGCACTTCTACCTGGGCCACGGCATCGGCGTGAACGCCGCCGAGATGCCGATGATCGGGACCGATCTCGGCGACGAGTTCGACGAGAACTACGTGCTGCAAGCCGGCATGGCGCTGGTCTTGGAGCCGGTGATCTGGGAGGACGGCACGGGCGGTTACCGCAGCGAAGAGATTGTGGTCATCACCGAGGAAGGCTGGATCAAGTTGACCGACTACCCGTACACGCCTTATGGCGACTGAAGTACTGGGCGACGACCGCGCGCTGCGCACCGGGCGGCGGGAGCGCGCGCTGGCCCAGATGGAAGCCCACGATCTGGACATCCTGATCCTTGGCAGGCAGTCCAACATCCGGTACGTCAGTGGTGCCCAACAACTGTGGGTCGCCGGGACACGCCCGTTCGCGCCGTCGTGCGTACTGCTGCGCAACGGCGCGGTGCACTTGCTGAGCACCTGGGATGAGGGGGTCCCCGAGGATATTCCGCACGAGAACCTCTACGGCATCGCGTGGAATCCGATGAACACGATTGAGAACCTCAAGAAGATCCCCGGCGCAGCCACCGCCCGCCGCGTCGGCTCCGATGCGCTGTCGCCGGGCTTCGCCCAGCTGCTGCCGATGGCGTTTCCCAACGCCGAGCTCGTCGACGGCGAAGCCGCGATCGGCGCGGCCCGCCGGATCAAGACCGCCGAGGAGATCGACGCGCTGCGCGAGTCGATCCGGGTGGCCGAGGTCGGCCTGGCCGCCGCCGTGGACCGGTTGCGGTCCGGGGCGGCGCTCTCGGATCTGACCGCCGTACTGCTGGAGGCGATGACCGCCGGTGGTGTCAGCACGCCGGCACACCAGGATGCGGTGTGGGTGACCGCCAAGGATCACCCGTGGCGACGCGTGCGCGGCGACGAGCGCGTGCACGACGGTGACCTGGTGGCATTCTCGTCGGGGGTGTTGGACCGGGGCTACATCGGTGAGGTCGGTCGCACCCTGCCGGTCGGTGACGTCACCGCGAACACCCGTGCGCTGTATGAGCGTTCCGAGCGACTGCACACCGCACTGGTCGGCGTATGCCGTCCGGGCGCGCCCACCTCCGCCCTTCTTGCGGCGTACGACGCTGTCGGGGAAGCACTTCCGGTGGTGCCGGTGGCCCACGGCCTCGGCGTCGGGTTCGACTCACCGGTGGTGTCCCCGCAACTGGCGGCCACCGCCGCCGCCGAGCAGCTGGAACCCGGGATGGTGCTGGCGGTCACCGGCTACGTTTTCGAGGCCGGGGTCGGTGCGGTGTTCCGACGCGACTCGGTGCTGATCACGGCGGATGGCTGCGAGGTACTGACGTCGAGTCCGGCCTACAGCGCCAATGGCTGAGGCCCGGCGCCCGTCGGCCGAGGAGATCATTCGCTACGAGAAGGATCCGTCGACCAAGATCGCGACGATCACCTTCAACCGGCCGGAGTACCTGAACGCCCCGACCGCCGCTGCGCGCCTGCGGTATTCGGACCTGCTGTATCAGGCCGGCGTCGACGACCAGGTGAAGGTCGTGGTCATCCGGGGCGCCGGGGAGGACCTCGGCAGCGGCGCCGACCTGCCCGAATTCATGGAGTTGCAGAACGACGAAGACGAAGGTCCGCGACTCGCCGAGTTCCGCATCCCGCCGGACGCGGTGAAATACCCACCGAGGGGCACCTTTCGACGGGGCGCCTCGGTCGGCGCCTGGTATGCCAGCCCCCACTCGGGCATCCGCACCCTGCAGGACTTCAAGAAGATCTCGATTCTCGAAGTCAAGGGGTACTGCTACGGCTGGCACTTCTATCAGGCTGCCGATGCCGACCTGGTGATCTCCAGCGACGAGGCGCTGTTCGGGCATCCGTCGTTCCGGTATTACGGCTGGGGACCCCGGATGTGGTGGTGGACCCAGACGATGGGCATCCGTAAGTTCCAGGAGATGGTCTACACCGGGCGGCCGTTCACCGCCGCCGAGATGTACGACTGCAACTTCCTCAACAGTGTGGTTGCGCGCGAAGATCTCGAAGCCGAGGTCGACCGCTATGCGCTGGCGTGTGCACGAAACCGTCCCACCGACACCATCTTTCAGCAGAAGATGTTCTTCGAGGTGTTCAAGCAGTTTCAGGGCGAATACCTGGGCAGCCTACTCGGCAGCACCTTCGAGTCGCTGGGCGGTGTCGCCGCGCGCGACGAGGACGAGTTCGATATGCACGAGGGCCTTGACAGCGGACTGGCCACTGCGGTGAAGGACAACGACAGTAAGTTCCCGCCGCAGTGGCGGTTGTCGAAGTCTGGCCGCCCGAAAGCCGAGAAGGTCAAGAAGGCCAAGTCCGGCAAGTCTGACAGCAAGAAAAAGAAGAAGAAGTGACGGTGGCCGACTCGCCGCTGACCGGTTTCGTCGTGGTCGACCTGTCGACCGGCATCCCGGGGGCCTACGCCACCAAGCTGCTGGCCGACGGCGGCGCCGAGGTCATCAAAACCGAAGCGCCCGAGGGTGATCCGCTGCGGCGGTGGTCGGCCTCGGGCGCACCGATCGGGCCCGGTGAGGACGGGGCGCTGTTCAGCTTCCTGGCCGGCGGCAAGCAGAGCGTGGTCGCCGATCCCGGCACGGACCTGGAGTTCGTGGGTGATCTGCTGGCCGGCGCCGATGCCGTGGTGTGGTCACCCGGCTCGCCGCTGGCCGAGCACCCGGTGCTGGCGCCCACCGCGCTGTGCGCGGCCCATCCGCACCTGATTGTCGCCGCGATCACTCCGTTCGGCCTCGATGGTCCCTGGAGTGGGCGTGCCGCAACGGAATTCACCCTGCAGGCCTGGTCCGGCGGGATCGTCGGGTTGGGCCGCGGCGCACCCGACCGCGCGCCGGTGTACGTCGGTGGCCGGGTGGGGGACTACCTGTCCGGGTCCTACGCCAGCGCGGCGATCCTGGCGTCCCGGATGCGGGTGCTGGCGGGCGGCGCCGGTGAGCTCATCGACCTGTCCATGCTGGAAAGCCACGTCATGGGCCTGACCTACTACCCGGTGACGTATTTCGACATGCTGGGCAGACCGTGGCGGGATGCCCGCAAGCTGACCGTGCCGGGTATCGCCCGAGTCAAGGACGGCTTGGTTGACGTCGGATGCGGCACCGCCCAACAGTGGTTCGACCTGTGCGCGATGACCGGACACGAGGACTGGATCGACGAGAACGCGCCGTTGACCATCACCGAGCAGGCCGGAGAGAAGGCCCCCGAGCTCTACGCGTGGATGGCCGAACGCACCGGTGACGAAGTGCGTGACCTCGCCACCGCCTTCCGGATTCCCAACGCGCCGGTCGCCACTCCCGACACCGTCGAGTCGCTCGAGCACTTCGCGGCCCGTGGATCGTTCGTCGATCACCCGGCGGGCTTCCGCCAGCCCGCGCATCCCTACCGGATTACCGGTGTGGAACTGCGCCCGCCGTCACCGGCGCCGCGACTCGGCGAACACACCGATCGGCACCGGCGGGCTTCACGTACCTCACGGCAGCCTGGAGCCGCCGCAGATCAGTTGCCGCTGAAGGGAATTCGAGTCGTCGATCTCACCACCTTCTGGGCCGGGCCCTCGTGCACCCATCTGATGGCCCTGCTGGGCGCCGAGGTCATCCACGTCGAGTCGGCCCGCCGCCCCGACGGCACCAGGATGATCGCCGGGGTGCCGGTAACCGAAGACAAGTGGTGGGAAAAGCAGCCGATCTTCGCCGCGCTGAACACCAGCAAAAAGGACATCACCCTCGACCTGGGCACCGCGCGAGGCCGGGAACTGCTGCACCGGCTGATCGCCACCGCCGATGTGGTCGCCGAAAACTACACGCCGCGGGTGCTCGATCACCTCGGCCTGGATTACGCCGCGGTACAACGAATCCGGCCCGATGTGGTGATGTGCCGCATGCCGGGGTTCGGGCTGGACGGGCCGTGGCGGGACAACCCGGCGTTCGCGTACGTCATCGAGGCAGCCGCGGGCATCAGCTGGCTCACCGGTTACCCGGACCGCAATCCCTACGAGCCGTACTCCGTCGGCGATCCCAATGCCGGACTTCACGCGCTCAATGCGGTGCTGCTCGCCCTCGAACACCGGCGGCGCACCGGCGAGGGCGTGCTGGTCGAGGCGGCGATGGTGGACGCCGCCCTCAACATCGCGGCCGAGCAGATCATCGAATTCAGCGCGTACGGCGCGGTGTTGCAGCGTGCGGGCAACCGGGGGCCCGCCGCGTCACCGCAGAACCTGTACCGCAGCAACGACATCGACGAGTTCGGCCGCGACGACTCCTGGGTGGCGGTCGCCGTCGAGACCGACGAGCAATGGCGGGCGCTGTGCGCCGCACTCGGTGATCCGCAGTGGGCGGCCGATCCCGCGCTGGCGACGATGAGCGGGCGGCGAGCGCGGGAGGACTTCGTCGACGAACAGCTGAGTGCGTGGTGTCGCGAACGCAGCGGCGACGAGATCGTCGCCGCACTGTGGCCGGCCGGCGTCCCGGTGGCCAAGGTGATGCAACCGCACCGGCAGACCGAGCTCGAACAGCTCGTCGCCCGCGGGTTCTTCGAAGTCCTGGAGCACTCGGTGAACGCGCCCGCCCACTTCACCACGATGCCGTTCCGGCTCTCCCGGGGACCGAAGCCGGTCCACACCGCGCCGGCTCCACTGCTCGGCGAGCACAACCGGGAACTGCTGACCGAACTGGGCCTGTCCGCAGACGACATCGAGACCCTCGAAACCCAGGGGGTCATCGGCGCTGGGTATTGCAGTTAGTCCATAATGAGAATATCGTTCTCACGAATCAACAGGAGGATTTAATGGGGCAATTGTCGCACCGGGTAGACGTCCCGTTCCCGATCTTTGACGCGGACAACCATCTCTACGAGCCGCCGGAAGCGCTGACCAAGTTCCTGCCCAAGGAATACAAGGATTACGTGCAGTACGTGCAGGTCAACGGCCGCACCAAGATTGCGCTGCGCGGCCAGATCAGCAACTACATCCCCAACCCGACCTTCGAGGTCGTCGCCCGCCCAGGCGCCTGGGAGGAGTACTTCAAGTACGGCAACCCGGACGGCAAGACCAAGCGTGAGCTCTTCGGTGAGCCGATGCGCGCGATTCCGGCGTTCTTCGAACCCGCACCGCGCCTCGAGGTGATGAACGAGCTCGGCCTGGACAAGACGCTGATGTTCCCGACGCTGGCCAGCCTGATCGAGGAGCGACTGCGCGACGATCCGCTGGCGATCCACGTCCTGGTCCACTCGCTGAACCAGTGGCTGGACGAGGTCTGGGGCTTCAACTACCAGAACCGGATCTTCACCACCCCGGTGATCACGCTGCCGATCGTGGAGAAGGCGATCGAGGAGCTGGAGTGGGTCGTCAAGCGCGGTGCTCGCTGCATCCTGGTCCGCCCGGCGCCGGTGCCCGGGTACCGCGGACCGCGCTCGTTCGCCCTGCCCGAGTTCGACCCGTTCTGGGAGCGCGTCGTCGAGCACGACCTGCTGGTCGGCATGCACTCGTCCGACAGCGGCTACTCCCGCTACACCTCGGAGTGGGACGGTGCCGATCAGGAGATGTTGCCGTTCCAGACCAACGCGATGGGCATCCTCAACGAATGGCGCCCGATTCAGGACTCGGTGGGCTCGTGGGTGATTCACGGTGCGCTGTACCGCCACCCGAAGCTGAAGGTCGCGATCGTCGAGGCCGGTTCGAAGTGGATGACCCCGCTTCTCGACGGTCTGGCCGAGGTGTTCCGCAAGGCCCCGGAAGCCTTCCCGAGCGATCCGGTCGAGATGGTCAAGAGCCGCATCCATGTCAGCCCGTTCTTCGAGGACGGCATCGACGATCTGGTCAACCTCGTCGGCGTGGATCAGGTGCTCTACGGCTCGGACTGGCCGCACCCCGAAGGTCTTGCGGAGCCGACCTACTACGTGGAGGCGCTGCAGCACCTGAAGCCTGAGGATCAGGCAAAGATCATGGGCGGCAACCTGTCTCGCCTCGTCACGGTGTGACCGACCAAGTAAACGAATGGCAGACCATCCCCGAGATGGTCTTGAGCGCGGCGGACCGATTCGGCGACTCCGAAGCAGTCGTCGACGGTCCGCTGCGTCTCAGTTTCACCGACGTCGCGCACCGGGTGCGGTGTGCCGCGGGCGCATTCGCGGAACTCGGCGTCGAGAAGGGTGATCGGGTCGCGATTTGGGCGCCCAACTCCGCGCACTGGATGATCGCGGCCTTCGGCGTGCTGACCGCAGGCGGGATCGTGGTCCCGGTCAGCACCCGCTACAAGCAGGCCGAGGCCGCCGACATCATCACCCGCAGCGGCGCCAAGGCGGTGCTGATCGAGAAGGGCTTCCTGGGACAGGATTTCACCGTCCCGGCCGGCGTACCCGCGATCGACCTGAAGTCCGGCTTCCTCGATGAGGGCGAGCCGTTCCAGCGTGAGGTCGGCGGGACCGACATCGCCGACATCATCTACACCTCGGGCACCACCGGCCGGCCCAAGGGCGTGATGATGAATCATTTGCAGAACCTGCGGATGTACGCCGAATGGTGCGATCTGGCCGATCTGCGCCGGGGCGACCGCTATCTGATCGTCAATCCGTTCTTCCACACGTTCGGCTACAAGGCAGGCTGCATCGCCACCTTCATCCGCGGGGCCACGATGCTGCCCGTTCCGGTCTTCGACGTCGACCGTGTGGTCGAACTCATCGCCGCCGAGAAGATCACCATGCTGCCGGGGCCGCCGACGCTGTATCACTCGCTGCTGGCGGTCGAAGACAAATCGAAGCTGGCTACGCTGCGCGCCGGCGTGACCGGTGCCGCCGACATCCCCGTCGAACTCATCCGGCGCGTGCACGAGGAGCTGCCGTTCCGGACGCTGGCCACCGGCTACGGCCTCACCGAGGCCGGCACCGCGACGCTGTCGCGCCCGGGGGACTCGTTCGAAGATGTCGCCACCACCGCGGGCGTGCCCTGCGACGGGGTCGAGGTGCGCATCGCTGACGACGGCGAGGTGCTGGTGCGCGGCTACAGCGTCATGCAGGGCTATTTCGACGATCCGGTCGGCACTGCCGAGGCCATCGACGCTGACGGCTGGTTGCACACCGGTGACCTGGGCAGCTTTACCGAGTCTGGGCGCCTGAAGATCGTCGGACGCAAGAAGGACATGTTCATCGTCGGCGGCTTCAACGCCTATCCCGCCGAGATCGAGGGTTTCCTGATGGAACACCCCGCCGTCGCGCAGGCCGCGGTGATCGGTGTGCCCGACGAGCGGCTGGGGCAGGTGGGCAAGGCGTTCGTCGTGCTCAAGGGTGATGCTGCCATCGATGCCGAGGCGTTGATCAGCTGGAGCAGGGAGCGGATGGCCGGATTCAAGGTGCCCCGGCACGTGGTGTTCACCGACGCGCTACCGCTCAATGCGACCGGCAAGGTGATGAAGGACCAATTGCGCTGAACATCCGGAAATGGCATTTCCGCACTAAGGTGGCGGTATCAAGCCGCATCCGCATCGGTGCGGCCGACCCACTTATCCCGCAATGATAATCTCATTCTCACCAGATATCGCGCGCCGATCGTGGATGTGGCCGACCCCTGCGCGGTCGCCCGTACGCTGGCGGGGTGTTTGGTCCAGAGAGGAGTTCGACATGCGACGCTCATTCGCTGTAGCGCGCCGCGTGCCGAGCGCGAACGACGTATGTAGGTGCCATGGCGGCTGAGGTAGATGCAGCAGTGCTGGCCGAGCTCGCCGAGGCCGAGGCTGCCGAGGCCGAAGCCCGCGCGGAGGCCGCTCGAGCCAAGGCGGCCGCGGCACGACTCCGGGGCGAGAAAGCCGAGGCCGAGGCCGAGGCGCTCGCCGACGAGCCCGCCGACGAGCTCACCGACGACACCGAGGACGTCGAGAACGACGAGGATGTCGAACTCGAACCCCGTGGGTGGTGGGCGCGCATCGGTGCGGTGACGGTCGCGGTCGTCGCGGTGGTGATCGTGGCGATCGCGTCACTGGTGGTGACCGGCCTGATGCTGGTGTCGCACCAGAAGGTCGTCGCCCTACAGGAGCGCCGGGCGGAGCAGGTCGCCGCGGCGCGGGACGGTGTGATCGCCCTGTTGTCGATCGACTACAACCGTGCCAAGGACGACGTCCAGCACGTTATCGATCTGTCCACGGGAAGGTTCCGCGACGAGTTCAGCAGAGGCGCCGAAGATTTCGTCGCGACTGCCCAGCAGTCCAAGGCGGTCACCGTCGGCACGGTCAAGTCTGCCGCGGTGGAGAAGGACGACGGCGACACCGCGGTGGTGCTACTGGCGGCTTCGTCGACGGTGACCAATAACAGTGGGGCACAGCAGGATCCGCGCGCCTGGCGGATGAGCGTGACAGTGGCGCGCGATGGGGCCCAGTACAAGATGTCGAATGTGGAGTTCGTGCCATGAGCAGTGACAAGACCAACGAGCCCGTCGAGGGCGACACCAAAGACGCCGATCTCGCCGATGTCGACGTCGTGGACGAGGAGTCCGCCGCAACCGAACTCGACACGGCTGCTGTCGAAGAGCAGGACACCGAGAGCGACGAGGCCGCGACCGACTCCGATGCCCAGGCGCCCGTCGCGCGGCGCGGAGCCCTCGGTTGGGCCGGCCGGCACTGGGCGGCGATCGTGCTGGTGGTGCTGCTGGTCGCGTCGGCCGGCGCCGCCGGCGGCGTCTACTGGTGGCTGTACCGTCCGGATCGGCTGACCGACGCCGCTGCCCAGCAGCAGGCGATCAGCGCCGCGCGCGACGGCACGGTGGCATTGCTCTCGTATGCGCCGGAGAGCCTCGACAAAGATCTGGCCAACGCCAAGGCTCACCTGACCGGTGAATTCCTCAAGTACTACAGCCAATTCACCGATCAGATCGTCGCGCCGGCGGCCAAGCAGAAGGGCGTCAAGACCGAGGCGACCGTCGCACGTGCGGCGCTGTCGGACATGCACCCCGACGATGCGACGGTCCTGGTGTTCGTCAACCAGGTGACCACCAGCAAGGACCGGCCCGATCCGGCGCTGGCGACCAGCAGCGTCATCGTGAAGCTGACCAAGACCGACGGCCGGTGGCTGATTTCCGAGTTCAACCCGATCTAGGCGCGACGACCACCAGGAGGGTCAATCGATGAGCGTGGCACTGTTGTTGGAGATGGCTGCCTCCGACGCCGAACGCGTCGCGGTGGTCAGCGACGACCAGCGGTTGACCGTGGGTGAGCTGAACGCCCTCGCCGACGGCGGGGCCGGCGTCATCGACTCCTCTGGTGCAGGCAGCGTCGTCTACGTCGGCCTCGGCGGTGCGATGCTGCCCCTGCTCATCTTCGCCTCCGCGCGCGCCGCCAGGGCGTTCACGCCGCTGAACTACCGGCTCTCCGGCGAGGCGCTCGCCGAACTCATCGAACGGCTGCCCGACCCGCTGATCGTCTTCGACGCCGAATACGCCGATGTGGTAGCGGGTTTGGGTACCGCGCGGATCGAGTCGGGGGAGTTCCTGGCCGCGGCCGCGACGGCCGAGCCCGTCGCCGAGTTCCCGGATCCCGACGACGTGGCGGTGGTGCTGTTCACCTCCGGCACCACGTCACGGCCCAAAGCGGTTGAGCTGTCGCACAACAACCTCACCAGTTATGTGACCGGCACCGTCGAGTTCGGCTCCGCTGAGCCCGGCGATGCCGCGCTGATCTGCGTGCCGCCGTATCACATCGCCGGTGTCAGTGCGGCGCTGTCGAATCTGTACGCCGGCCGCAAGATGGTGTACCTGCGCAAGTTCGACCCCAGGGAGTGGATCCGACTGGCCGCCACCGAGGCGGTTACCAGCGCGACGGTGGTGCCGACCATGCTCGATCGCATCATCACCGAGTTGGAGGCCACCCCCACCTCGCTGCCGACCCTGCGCTCACTGGCCTACGGCGGCTCGAAGGTCGCCCTGCCGCTGGTACGCAAGGCACTCGAGCTGCTGCCGGAGGTCGGTTTCGTCAACGCCTACGGGCTGACCGAAACCAGTTCCACCATCGCGGTTCTCACCCCGGACGACCACCGCGCCGCGCATCAGGCCGATCACGAGTCCGCCCGCAAGCGGCTCGGTTCGGTCGGGCAGCCGGTGCCGGGAATCGAGGTGCAGATCCGGGCCGAGGATGGCACGGTCCTGGGACCGGAGGAGGTCGGCGAACTGTTCGTCCGCGGCGACCAGGTCTCCGGCCGCTATGCCGAGATCGGCTCGGTGCTCGACGAGCAGGGGTGGTTCCCGACCAAGGACGTCGCCTACCTGGATGCCGACGGCTACCTGTTCATCGGTGGACGCTCGGACGACACCATCATCCGCGGCGGCGAGAACATCGCCCCGGCCGAGGTGGAGGACGTGCTCGTCGAACATCCCCACGTGCGCGACGTCGCGGTCGTCGGCGTGGAGGACGACGAGTGGGGCCAGATCATGGTCGCCGTCGTCGTCCCCGTCGCCGACATCACCCCCGATCCGGAAGACCTGCGCGCCCACGTGCGCACCCAGCTGCGCGGCTCACGCACTCCCGACCGGGTGGTGTTCCGCGACGAACTGCCCACCACGCCGACCGGCAAGGTGCTTCGCCGCCAGCTGGCCGACGAACTCAAGTCGCCGACCGCAACGTAATCCCAGGAGGACAACCATGATCAAGACCGGTACCCGACTGCAGAGCCAGGTTTGCGACACGCAGGTGATCGTCGTGCGCTCCTCGGACAGCCTCGACGACCTGCGCGCCGGCGGCGTTCCGATGATCCCGCTGGACGCCGAGAAAACCGAAGGTGCGCAACTGGATCCGGCATTCTCCGGCGGCACCGTGATGGGCAAGCGCTACGTCGACGAAGGCGGCGCCGAACTGCTGGTCACCAAGGCCGGCGCAGGCAGCCTCAGCGTGGGCACCACGCCGCTGGAGCAGAAGACCGCCAAACCGCTGCCGGCCAGCGACTAGGCCCCTCGGCGTGGACGGCGCACGGGAGGGCGGCGAAACCCACACGCTCGTGCTGGCCATGGACTACCGGGTCCCCGACCCGAGCCGGGTCTGGCCGGTGCTGCAGCGCAGCAAGCCCGCGCTCGCCGATCTCGGCGCCCAGTACGTGCTCGTCTACACCTCGACGCGCGAGCCCGGTCGCGTGATGGTGACGATGTCGTTGCGCAGCAAGGAACCCATCCTCGAGGTATTGCGCTCTCGGGTCTTCCTCAACTGGTTCGACGCTGTCGGGCTCGACGACATCCCCGCGATCTTCGCCGGGGAGACCGTGGACAAGGTCACGCTCGTCGAACCGACCGAAGCGACGCCGCCGGGGGTGATCGTCGGGGCGATCGCCTCGATCGAGGACGTGCCCGCGATGATCGCGCGAGTTCACCAGGGGCTGGCCCGGTTCGAGGCAGCCGGCGTGCGGGCCGTGCGCATTTTCCAGGCCTTCGACGACGACCACGAGCTGATGATCCTGCAGGAACTCGACGACGAGCCCGACGCGTTCGCCTGGGTGAGTCACCCCGACGCGGCGGCCGAATGGATGGGGCACACCGGAGTCGGTGCCTACCCGCCGATCTTCGTCGGCCGGCTGCAGCACATCATGCGACTGGACGAGAACGCCTGAGGGCGCGCCGATGTTCGTCTGTCTGTGCAGCGGCGTGACGAGCCAAGTCGTGGCCCAGGCCGTCGATGCCGGCGCCAGGACCACCAAGCAGGTCGCACAGGCATGCGGGGCGGGTGCCGACTGCGGCCGCTGCCGGCGCACGGTACGTGCCATCATCGATTCGGCCTGCTCCGCAGAGTCCCAGCAGTGCAATGGATTTCGGTCGGAAGGGTGAGGTATGGACGTGCAGCGAATCAGTGACGAACTCGAGATTGCCTCGGTGCTCAACCGCTACGCCCGAGCGGTCGACGGGAAGGACTGGGATCTGCTGCGGTCCCTGTTCACCGAGGATGCTCACCTGGATTACAGCTGCGTCGGGGGGCCTTCCGCCGGCCGCGACGAGGTCTGCTCATGGCTGGAACGGTCGCTGACGTTGATGCCGATGACGCAGCACTTCATCACCAACGTCGAGGCCGACATCGACGGTGACACCGCGACGGTGCGGGCGATGTTCTACAACCCGATGCTGCTGCCCGGCGCGACCGAGACAAGCGCGTGCGGCGGTTACTACCACCACGTTATGGTGCGCACCGCGAGCGGATGGCGCAGTAGGTCGCTGCGCGAGGAGAACCTCTGGTTCGACAATCCGCCGAGCCCGCGCAGGCGGACGGAACTGACCGAGGAGGCCGGCAGATGAGTGGTGTCGTCGTCACCGGAGCGGCGTCGGGCATTGGCCGGGCGTCCGCCGAGGCGCTGATCGCCGACGGGCGACGGGTTGCGTTGTGGGACATCGCCCCCGCGGTGGCCGACGTCGCCGGGGAACTCGGCATGCCCCACGCCGTGATCGATGTATGCGACAGCGCCGCGCTGGCCGCAGCCGTCGACGCCGCCGCGACCGCCTTGGACGGGATCGACGGTCTGGTGCACGCCGCCGGGCGGGTCATCCCGGAACCGGTCGGGGCGTTCACCGAAGAATCGTGGGACGCGGTGCTCGACGTGAACCTGCGGGCGCAGGCGATCCTCTCCCAGCTGCTGCTGCCGCACCTCCAGGAGGCCGCCCGCGCCGGTGCCGGCCCCGCCATCGTCGGGATCTCCAGCATTGAGGGGCTGACCGCCAACCCGTTCATCCCGGCGTACTGCGCCTCGAAGGCCGGCCTGCTGGGGCTGACCCGGTCAATGGCCGCCCAGCTGGGGCCGGAAGGGATCCGGGTCAACGCGGTGTGCCCGGGGTTCATCCGCACTCCGATGCTGCAGATCGCAATCGACATCGACGAGGTCCGCGAGGGTTTCGAGGCGGCCGCACCGATCGGGCGGCTGGGCAACCCCGAGGAGGTCGCCGCGGCGGTGGCGTTCCTGATGTCACCCAAGGCATCGTTCGTCACCGGCGCTCACCTGGTCGTCGACGGGGGCGTGACCAGCAGGCATCCCTGACGCCCGGCTGCACAAGTCCCCTCAGCAAGGGACTTACGTCTCTGTCAGATTTCGCCGACCGGGGCGACAGTGGAGCTATGAGTGTGGAGTTCCCCGAGCCTGACACGGTCCGGGCGGTATTGAGCCTGGCACTGCGGGCGCCGTCGGTGCACAACTCGCAGCCGTGGCACTGGCGGGTTGACCCACAAGGCCTGCATCTCTACGCCGACTACAGCAGGCATCTGCCCAACACCGACCCCGACCGGCGCGACATGCTGGTCAGCTGCGGTGCCGCCCTGCATCACTGCGCGGTCGCGCTGGCCGCGATGGGCTGGCAGGCTAAGATCCGCCGGTTCCCGGACCCGGCCGACCGGACCCATCTGGCGTCGATCGACGTGCAGCCGCTGAAGGCGAGCGAACTCGACATCACACTGGCGGCCGCGATTACCCGGCGCCGCACCGACCGGCGCAACTACAGCTCATGGCCGGTGCCCACCGGCGACATCGCCTTGATGGGGGCGCGCGCAGCCCGCGCCGGTGTGATGCTGCGACGGCTCGACCTGCTGCCACACCTCACCGACATCGTCGCCCGGTCGGTGCGCACCCACGCCGCCGACATCGACTACCTCACCGAGCTCAGCGCGTGGAGCGGCCGGTACGGGTCACTGGCCGGAGTGCCCGCACACAACACACCGGCTCCGGACCAGCACGCGGCACTGCCCGCGCGGGTGTTCGCCGGCCCGGTGTTGACCCAGCCGTCGCAGACCCCGGCCGCCGAGGACCACGCCGTTCTGCTCGCACTCGGCACCGAGACCGATGACGATCTGGCCCGACTGCGCGCCGGGGAGGCCACCAGCCTGGTGCTGTTGTCGGCGACGGCCATGGGTTTGGCGACGTGCCCGGTGACCGAACCGCTGGAGATCGCCGAGACGCGGGAAGCGGTGGGCGACGACGTATTCGGGACAAGTGGTTATCCGCAGATGATGCTGCGGGTCGGCTGGGCGGCGGTGAACGCCGACCCGCTGCCCGCGACGCCGCGGCGCCCATTCGCCGATGTGGTTGACGGTTTGGACAGCCGCGTAGCGTAGACATCGGAAGGAGAACGAAATGGCAGCTTCTACAGCGAAGTACGGCATCGTGGTGGGTGTCGACGGTTCACCGGAATCCAGGGTTGCGGTGGACTGGGCCGCGCGTGACGCGGCCCGGCGCGGCCTGCCGGTGCACTTGGCGACCGTCCTGACCTCACCGGTGGTAATGAGCTTCGCCGAAGTGCCGGTTCCGCAGGGTTACCTTAAATGGCAAGAGGATTCGGCGCGTGAAGTCCTCGGAAGTGCCCGTAAGACCGTCGAAGAGGCCACCACGGATCACCCGGTGGAGGTTACCGAGGAAATCGTCAGCGGCTCCCCGGTGCCGGCACTGGTGGACTTGTCCAAAGACGCCCAGCTGATCGTGGTCGGCTCCCGTGGCCGCGGTGCGCTGGCCCGCGGCCTGCTCGGGTCGGTCAGCACCGGGCTCGTTCATCACGCCCACTGCGCGGTGGCGATCATCCAGGATCAGGACCCGTTGATGGTCAGCCCGTCGCAGGCTCCGGTGGTGGTCGGCGTCGACGGTTCGCCGGCCTCGGAGAAGGCGTTGGAGATCGCGTTCGAGCAGGCGTCGTTCCGTGGGGTCGACCTGGTGGCGGTGCACGCCTGGAGTGACACCGGGGTGTTCGAATTCCCTGGCCTGGACTGGTCGTCGATGCAATCGATCGCCGAGGAGACCCTGGCCGAGCGGCTGGCCGGGTGGCAGGAGCGCTACCCCGATGTGGTGGTGCACCGCCGGGTGGTCGCCGACCGGCCCGCCCACCAACTCATCGAGCAGTCGGAGTCGGCCCAGCTGGTGGTCGTCGGCAGCCACGGCCGCGGCGGGTTCGCCGGAATGCTGCTCGGGTCGGTCAGCACCGCTGTGGTGCACGGCTCGCGGCTGCCGGTGATCGTCGTGCGCGGAGCCTGAAAGTCGTTACGGCAGAGGCGCACTCCACCGCAGCACGGTTCCGCCGCCCTCGGCGCCCGCCACGGTGAAATCCCCGCCGACGTCGTACGCCCGGCGGCGCAGGTTGATCAACCCGCTGGGGGTGACCTCGTCGGGCATGCCGCAGCCGTCGTCGACGACCTCGATCGCGAGCTCGTCCTCCACCCGGACGGTGATGCTCAGCGACTGGGCGTCGGCGTGGCGGACGGCATTGCTGACGGCCTCCCGGACCACCGCCTCGGCGTGATCGGCCAGCGTTGGTTCCACCACCGACAGCGGGCCGACGTATTGAATCGTGATGCGTGGCCCCGAACCGGCGAAACCGTTGACCGCATCGTCGAGGCGCTGCCGCAGCCGCGTGGTGGTGCCCACCGAACCGCCGTGCAGATCGAAGATCGCGGTCCGGATCTCCTGGATCACCTCCTGGAGGTCATCGACACTGTTCGTCAGCCGCTGCCGCACTTCCGGTACCCGGCTGCGCGGGATCGTGCCCTGCAGCGAGAGCCCGATCGCGAACAGTCGTTGGATCACGTGGTCGTGCAGGTCGCGGGCGATGCGGTCGCGGTCGGACAGCACGTCGAGTTCACGCAGGTGTCGCTGTGTGGAGGCCAACTGCCAGGCCAGCGTCGCCTGGTCGGCGAACCCGGCCATCATGTCCAGCTGTTCTGTGCTGAAGGTCTGTCTGCCTTGGCGGCGCAGGATCACCACGACACCGGCCACGGTGTCGGTGGTGCGCAACGGCAGCACCAGCGCGGGTCCGATCCCCGGTACGGCAGCCAGATCTTTGCCGATGTCGGCGAACCGCTGCGGCGTCCGCGTTGTGAACGTATCGCCGATCACACTGTCGGGCACGGGAATTGACGGCACCGACCCGGCCGGGCCGATCTTGCCCGCCGTCTCCACCACGAGGAGTTCGTCGACTTCCTCGGCGCGGAGCTGGATGTCGCTGGGCACCGCGACGAGGACCACGTCGGCGGCGGTGAGCTTGAGCGCCTCGTCGGCGATGAGCCGGAACACCTGGGCCGGGTCCGCGCCACGCAACAGTTCGGTGCCGATATCGCGGGTGGCCTCGATCCAAGACTGCCGCGTGCGGGACTGCTCATAGAGCCGGGCGTTGTCGATCGCGATGCCGGCCGCGGCCGCCAGAGCCTCGACCAGAACTTCGTCGTCTTCGCTGAACGGCTGCCCGTCCGCTTTGTCGGTGAGGTACAGGTTGCCGTACACCTCGTCGCGGATTCGGACCGGAACGCCGAGGAATGTCCGCATCGGCGGATGGTTCGGCGGGAAGCCCACCGACGCCGGATGTTGCGTGATGTTGTCCAGCCGAATCGGTTTCGGCTCGTCGATCAGGTGGCCAAGGACGCCGCGGCCCGAGGGCAACGGCCCGATCAGTTCGTGGGTCTTGGCGTCGATGCCCTCGTAGATGAACTCGACCAGCTCATGGTCGTGGCCACGCACCCCCAGGGCGCCGTAACGGGCGTCCACCAGGTCGATCGCGGTGTGCACGATGGTCTTCAGCGTCACGTCGAGTTCCAGCCCCGAGGTGACCACCAGCATGGCTTCGACCAGACCGTCGAGCCGGTCCCGGCCCTCGACGATCTGCTCCACCCGGTCCTGGACCTCGACCAGCAACTCGCGCAGCCGAAGCTGGGACAGGGTGTCGCGCAGCGGCGACCCCGCTCGTCGATCGGTGGTCTCTCCGACGTCGTCGGTCACATGCCTCATGTTGCCACCAGAGTGGGGCGGCCGCTTCAGTCTCGGGCCCGTTGGTTCTGGTCGAGCTTCGAAATGAACACGGCGGCCTGCGTCCGCCGCTCCATCCCGAGCTTTGCCAGCAGGCGCGATACGTAGTTTTTCACCGTCTTCTCGGCCAGGAACATTCGTGCGGCGATTTGCTTGTTCGTCAGACCTTCGCCGAGCAAACCGAGCAACACCCGTTCCTGATCGGTCAGGCCCGACAGCGGATCGGATCGCTCGGCGGCACCGCGCAGCTTGGCCATCAGCGCCGCTGCGGCGCGATTGTCCAGTAGTGAGCGGCCCGCGCCGACGTCCTTGATCGCCTCGGCCAGCTCCATGCCTTTGATGTCCTTGACGACGTAGCCGCTGGCGCCGGCGAGGATGGCGTCGAGCATCGCCTCGTCCGAGGTGAACGACGTCAGCATCAGGCAGCGCAGGTCCGGCATCGTGGACAGTAGATCGCGGCACAGTTCGATGCCGTTTCCGTCGGGAAGGCGCACGTCGAGCACCGCGACGTCGGGCTGCAGCGCCGGGATCTGCGCCAACGCGTGGGCCACCGATCCGGCCTCGCCGATGACCTCGAGATCAGGATCGGCGGACAGCAGGTCGATCAATCCACGGCGAACGACTTCGTGGTCATCGACGAGGAAGACCTTGACCATGGTCCAACATTATCGGGCGCAGACCG
>JAEZIA010000082.1 GCA_023416315.1 Actinomycetes bacterium | reverse complement strand
CACTTCAGCGAGATTCCGGTGCTGGTGATCCCCTGCCTGCGCGGCGGCACGCGGGTGCCCTACCTGCCGTCGCCGTTCGTCGCCGAGACCTCGTATTTCGGCTCCATCTACCCCAGCGTGCAGAACCTGCTGCTGGCCGCCCGCGCGATGGGACTGGGCGCGTCGCTGATCACGATGCCGCTGTGGAACGTCACGTCGGCGCGCCGGATCCTGGGTCTACCGCTATCGGTGACCCCGATCTGTGTGGTTCCGCTCGGCTGGCCGCGTGGACGCTACGGCCCAACAACCCGCAAACCGGTCGAAGAAGTAGTCCACTTCGACAAGTACGGGAGCCGGGGGCTCACGACCTAGCGGTGGCCGCCACTGCCCGGTGCTCCGCCGGGTCCGCCGGCGTGTCCGCCGTTCCAGCCGGGCTCGGCGACCTCGGCTTCGGTCAGCACATCGCTGGTATCGGGGATGACTGCCGGTGCGCAGTTCATCGAGAAGCTGTCCTCGGTGTCGGTCTCCGAGCAGGCCAGCACCCGCGGCGAGGCGCCGTCGAACGCGCCCGAGAACACCGCGACCGCGGGGGCCACAGCGATCACCAGACCCGCGACACCGTAGACCAGCCGCCGAGTGGGCACCAAAGCAGTAGCAAACTCCATGGCTGGCAATCTACTGTGCGCAAGCCGCCGGGGTCGGCCAAACCCGCCGAATCAGCGTGGCTTGAGCTTGCGCTTTTCCCGCACCCGCACGTTGATGCGGATCGGGCTGCCCTCGAAACCGAACGTTTCGCGCAGCCGACGTTCCAGGAACCGCCGATAGCCGGCCTCCAGGAAACCGCTCGTGAACAGCACGAATGTGGGTGGACGGGCGGTGGCCTGGGTGGCGAAGAGGATCCGCGGCTGCTTGCCACCGCGCACCGGCGGTGGGGTGGCCGCCACGACTTCCTTGATCCAGGTGTTGAGCTGGCCGGTAGAGATCCGTTTGTCCCAGGACGCCAGCGAGGTCTCCATTGCCGGCACCAGCTTCTGCACCGCACGTCCACTCTTCGCCGAGATGTTCACCCGCGGTGCCCACTGCAGCTGTGCCAGTTCGCGATCGATCTCCCGGTCGAGTAGATAGCGCCGATCCTCGTCGACCAGATCCCATTTGTTGAACGCCAGCACCAGTGCCCGGCCGGCCTCGATCACCATCGACAGCACCCGCTGGTCCTGTTCGGTGAGCGGCTGCGACGCGTCGATCAACACGATCACCACCTCGGCGGCATCGATCGCGCTGTGCGTCCGTACCGAGGCGTAGAACTCGTGACCGCTGGCCTGGCCGACCCTGCGGCGCAGACCCGCGGTATCCACGAAACGCCATGTCTTGCCGCCCAATTCGATCAGCGAGTCGACCGGGTCGACGGTGGTGCCCGCGACGTCGTGCACCACCGAACGCTCGGCGCCGGCCAGCCGGTTCAACAGCGAGCTCTTGCCGACGTTCGGCTTGCCCACCAACGCGACCCGGCGCGGACCGCCGGCGACCGGAGCGACCTCGGAGGCCGTCGGTAGCGCGCCGACGACCTCGTCGAGCAGATCGGCCACACCGCGACCGTGCATCGCACTGATCGGATGCGGCTCCCCCAGCCCCAAGGACCACAGCGCGGCCGCGTCGGCCTCGCCCTTCTCGTTATCAACCTTGTTGGCCGCCAAGAACACTGGCTTTCCAGACCGGCGCAGGATGCGCGCCGCGGCCTCGTCACCGGCGGTCGCGCCGACTGTCGCATCGACGACGAGTATCACCGCGTCGGCGGTCTGCATTGCCACCGAGGCTTGTTCGGCCACCAACTGCTGTAAGCCCTTGGCGTCGGGCTCCCAGCCACCGGTGTCCTGTACGACGAATCGCCTGCCGATCCAGGATGCGTCGTAGGACACCCGGTCGCGGGTCACCCCCGGCAGATCCTGCACGACGGCCTCGCGGCGGCCGAGGATCCGGTTGACCAACGTGGACTTGCCGACATTGGGCCGCCCGACGACGGCCACCACCGGTGGCGGCGCCAGCGCCTCCTCATCGTCGGCGAAACCGTCGTCGGAAAGTTCCCACTCGCTCTCGTCAGACCATGTGCCGTCTTCGGTCATCGCATTGCACCACTTCGTTGTTCGACAAGCTTCAACAGGTGGTCGACCACCTCGACCTGGGTCATCTCGCTGGTGTCGACGATCACCGCGTCCTCGGCCGGTCGCAGCGGCGACACGGCCCGGGTCGAGTCCAGGTAATCGCGGCGGATCACATCGGCCAGCACGGTCTCGTAATCGTCGCCCAACCCGGCCGCGATGTTCTGGTCGTTGCGCCGGCGCGCCCGCGTCTCGGCGGAAGCAGTCAGAAAGATCTTCACGTCGGCATCGGGCAGTACCACGGTGCCGATGTCGCGGCCTTCGACGACCACGCTGCCGGTCCCCGAAGCCATATCCCGCTGCAACGCCACCATCCGCGCACGCACCTGCGGAACAGCCGACACCGCAGACACCGCACGGGTCACCTCGTCACCACGAATCTCGGCCGACACGTCCTCGTCGCCGAGGTAGGCGCGCTCGACGTTCGGGTCGTACCCCACCGACAGCGGGACGCCGGATGCCGCGGCGATGGCGTCGGGATCGGCCAGATCGACCTTCGCGCGCAACACCGCCAACGTCACCAGCCGGTACATCGCCCCGGTGTCGAGGTAGCGGGCGCCCAACGCACGCGCCAATCCCCGTGACACCGAGGACTTTCCGGTTCCGGCGGGGCCGTCGACTGCCACCACCACAGCGCTCACAGACCTACCGCCTTGTACAGATCGCCGACTTCCTTGCGCGTCAGCGCCCGAATGCTGCCCGGCCGCTGCTCGCCCAGCGTCACCTCGCCGATACTGGTCCGCACCAGCGCCTCCACCGGATAGCCGGCCGCCGCCAACAGGCGGCGCACAATGCGCTTACGGCCCTCGTGCAGCGTCACCCGCACCAAGGTCTTGCCCGGCACGGCGTCGACCACCGCGAAGTCGTCGACCGCGACCGGGCCGTCGTCCAGTTCGATACCGGCACGCAGCGTTTTACCCAATCCCCTTGGCACCGAACCGGTTACCGTGGCCAGGTAGGTCTTGGGCACCTCGAACGAGGGGTGCATCAACCGGTGGGCCAGTTCGCCGTCGTTGGTCAGCAGCAGCAGGCCTTCGGTGTCGGCGTCCAGACGCCCGACGTGAAATAGGTTCTTGTTACCCCGAACTCGGTGCTCCACCAGGTCACCTACGCACGGCCGGCCCCGGTCGTCCGACATCGTCGAATGCATGCCCACCGGCTTGTTGATCGCCAGGTACATCATCGAGTCGTCCAGGACGATGCGGGCGCCGTCCACCCGGATCTCGGCGTTCGCCGGATCAACCCGGGTGCCCAGTTCGGTGACGATGCGGCCGTCGACCTCCACCCGGCCGTCGATGATCATCCGCTCGGCGACCCGCCGCGAGGCGATTCCCGCCTGCGACAAGACCTTTTGCACCCGCACTCCTTCTGACTCAGGCATCGGTGTCCACCTCGAAGGAGGTGTTCGGTTCGGCCGACGAGCCACCACCGCTGGAGAGCTTGGCGAAACGTGGCTCGTCGTCCAGGTTTTCACTCAGATCGTCGATCACGTCGACATCGGGAAGTAGCGGTGCGATATCGGGCAGGTCGCTCAACGACGACAGGCCAAGCCGCTCCAGGAACAGTTCGGTGGTGGCGAAGGTCGTCGCGCCGGTGTCCTCGTCTGTTCCGGCCTCGGTGATCAGCCCGCGCGCCACCAGCGTCCGGATCACCGCATCGACGTTCACGCCGCGCACCGCGCTGACCCGTGCCCGGGTGACCGGTTGACGGTAGGCCACCACCGCCAGGGTTTCCAGCGCCGCCCGCGTCAACTTCGACCGCGACCCGTCGAGCAGCAGCCGCTCCACGTACGGCGCGTACCGCGCCCGGGTGTACATCCGCCAGCCGCCGCCTGCTTCCCGCAGGTCGATCCCGCTGTCACGCTCGGCCAGTTCCGCGGCCATGGACTCCAGCTTGGCGGTGATCCGGTCGACGGGCTGTTCGGTCACCGACGCCAGGGTCTCGGCGCCGACCGGGGTGTCCACCACCAGCAGCAGCGCCTCGAGCACCCGGGCCAGTTCGTCGTCGTCCATCTCGGCGTGGGCGACGTCGATCTCCAGGTCCGAGTCGGATACTTCGCCTGCGTCGTCGGTCATGATTGGTTCTGTTCTTCTTCCCACTCGGATCGGACCAGCTCTTCGTTGACAACCCGGTCTCCGGTCCATGAAACCTGGAGCACACCAAGTGGTTCTGGCTGCTCGAATGCTACCGTCCGCGCCCGATACAGTTCGAGCAGCGCCAGGAACCGCCCGACGATCTGGATCGGCGCATCGCAGTCGGCCACCAGCTCTTTGAACGACGCCCACTGCCCCACCCCGCGCGCCGAGAGGAATTCCAGCAGCAGTTCGGCCTGTTCGGGCACCGACACCTGCGGTGCATGCAGATGCTCGGTGCCGACGGTCGGAACCGGGCGCGGGGTGAACGCGGCGGCGGCGATATCGGCGAAGCGGGCGGCGTCCACACCCAGCATGACCTCGGGAAGGAGGTCGGCGAAGCGCTCTTCGACGGATACCGCGCGCGGGTAACTCCGCAGCGCGGCGGCCTCCAGCTCGGCGAACATCTCGGCGACATGCTTGAAGGCGCGGTACTGCAGCAGCCGCGCGAACAACAGGTCACGCACCTCCAGCAGCGCCAGATCGTCTTCGTCGTGGACGTCGCCGGCGGGCAACAGCCGGGCCGCCTTGAGGTCGAGCAGTGTGGCAGCAATCACCAAAAAGGTGGTGGTCTCGTCGAGCTCGAGTTCCGGACCGATCTCGCGGGTGTAGGCGATGAACTCGTCGGTCACCTGGTGCAGCGCGACCTCGGTCACATCGAGGCGGTGAGCGAAGATCAGTTGCAGCAGCAGATCGAACGGACCCTCGAAGTTGGTCAGCCTGACACGGAAGCCCTTTTCGGGTACCGGTGACTCGGTCACTTGCCGAAGCGGTCGATGACCTCACGGGCCAGCGATCGATATGCCTGTGCGCCAACGGATTTCGGCGCCCACGTGGTGATGGGCTCGCCGGCGACACTGGTCTCGGGGAAACGCACGGTGCGGCTGATGACGGTGTCGAACACCAGATCGCCGAAGCGCTCCAGCACGCGGGCCATCACCTCGCGGGCGTTGACCGTGCGGTTGTCGAAGCGGGTGATGAGGATGCCACTGATGGACAGCCGCGGATTGAGCCGCTCACGCACCTTGTCGACGGTGTCGGTCAGCAGCGCCAGCCCGCGCAGCGAGAAGTACTCGCACTCGGTGGGGATGACCACCCCGTCGGAGCAGGCCAGTGCGTTGACGGTGAGCAGACCCAGCGACGGCTGGCAGTCGATCAGCACGTAGTCGTAGCGGTCGAGCACCGGGTGCAGCGCGCGGGCCAGGGTCTGCTCCCGCCCGACCTCGTTGACCAGCTGGATCTCTGCGGCCGACAGGTCGATGTTGCTGGGCACCAGGTCGAGGTTCTTGACCCGGGTGTTGATCAGCACCTCGTCGATGCTCACTCGCGGCTCGACCATCAGGTTGTGCACTGTGTGGGTGAGTTCGTAGTGCGGCACACCCAGGCCCGCGGACAGCGCGCCCTGCGGGTCGAGGTCCACCAGCAGCACCCGGCGGCCGTACTCGGCCAGCGCCGCCCCGAGGTTGATCGTCGAGGTGGTCTTGCCGACACCGCCCTTCTGGTTGCACATCGAGATGACCGTGGCCGGCCCGTGCGAGGTCAGCGGCTGCGGTTCGGGAATGCGTCGGGGCGGGCGGCCGGTGAGACCGATAGGGGCGTCGTCTGCCTCGTCGGTCACGCCGTGCCCCCCGTCATCAGGCTTTTCTGCGGCGTGGCGAACATCCGCGAAAGTCTAACGGTGTGTGGCCTCCACACGAGGCAGACCCGCGACATCATGCGCGCGGATGTGCGCCGGCCCATACCTCGCGCAGTGCGTGCACTGTGACCAGGGTGTAGATCTGCGTCGTCGTCACCGACGCATGCCCGAGCAACTCCTGCACCACCCGAACGTCGGCGCCGCCGTCGAGCAGATGGGTGGCGAACGAGTGCCGCAGCGTGTGCGGGGACACCGCCGCCGAGATACCGGCCCGCTCGGCGGCATCCTGCAGAACCTGCCAGGCGCTCTGCCGCGAGAGCTGTCCACCGCGGGCGTTGAGGAAGATTTTCGGGGTGCCGCGGCCTCGGCGTGCCAGCTCGGGGCGGCCTCGCACCAGGTAGGCGTCCAGGGCTGCGATCGCCGGGCGCCCTACCGGCACCAGCCGCTGCTTGCCGCCCTTACCGCGCAGCAGCACCGAACGGGCCTCGGTGTCGACGTCGTCGACGTCCAGCCCGACGGCCTCGGAGATCCGCGCGCCGGTGGAGTACAGCAGTTCCAGCAGCGCGCGGTTGCGCAATGTCAGTGGCCCGTCCGACGGGCTGTCCCCGCCGGCGCCCTCGAGCAGCGCCAGGACCTCGTCGAGGGTCAGGCTCTTGGGGAGCCGACGGCTCGGGGTCGGCGGCTTCACCGCCCGCGCGACGTCGGCGCCGATGATCCCCTCGGCCGCGGCGAACCGGTGGAAGCCGCGCACCGCGATGAGCGCCCGCGCGGCCGAGACTGCCGACAGCGGCACCGCACCGGTGTCCGGATCACCGCGCCGCAGCGCGACCAAAAAATCGCTGACGTCGTTCTCGGTGACGTTGGCCAGATCGTCGATGCCCCGCAGAGTGAGGTGCTCGACGTAACGGCGCAAGTCGCGCCGGTAGGAGCTGATCGTGTTGGCGGCGACCGCCCGCTCGATGGTCAGGTGGTCCAGGTAACCCTGCAGCTGACCGTCCAGCGCCGAGCGGAAGGTGGTCACGAGCCGGCCTTGCGCGCGGCGAAGGCCTTCGGACGGTCGGGCCACGGCGCGTCGGCAGGCCGGGTCGGCTTACCGTCGACGATCACCGCGTACGCAGCCATAATGCCCACTGCCGCAGTAGAATTCACGATTTCACCGGCCAATACCCGCTGCGCGGCCTCTTCGATGCCGACCCAGTGCACCGTCATATCGGCTTCCTCGTCGTGCGCATCGGGGCGGCCGACCTCGGTCAGACCTTGCGCGAGGTACACCCGCAGGGCCTCGTCGCTGAATCCGGGCGAGGACACCAGGTCCACGAGCGTGCTCCAGTGCTCGGCGGTGAATCCGGTCTCTTCACGCAGTTCGCGCGCCGCGGCGGTAACCGGGTCCTCCCCCGGTTCGTCGAGCAGACCCGCCGGAAGTTCCCACAACCGGCGGCCCACCGCGTGGCGGTACTGGTAGATCAGCGCCACCTGGCCGTTGTCGTCGACGGCGGCGATGGCCACCGCACCGTAGTGCTCGACGACCTCGCGTTTGGCGACGTTTCCGCCCGGCATGCGGACCCGGTCGGTGCGCAGGGCGAGGATGTTTCCGCGGTAAACGGTTTCGGAGGAGACGGTCTCGAAGTCGTGGTCAGCCACGAGCCGAATGCTCTGGAACCTGCTCGGCCAGCGGCGCAGCCGCCTGCTCCGGGTGTTCCTTGCCGTTGGAGTGCTGCTCGGG
>JAEZIA010000023.1 GCA_023416315.1 Actinomycetes bacterium | reverse complement strand
GCATGGCCAACGCCCCGTTCGGCAAGGCCGTGGTGACCACCACCGGGGAGATGCTGCTGGCCAACCCCGCGCTGTGCGCGTTGACCGGGTACAGCGCCGACGAACTCGTCGGCCGGGACTACCGCGATTTCGTCCATCCCGACGACGTGGCCTCCGGCGAGGAGGAGATGCGGGCGCTGCTGGCGGGCAAAGTCACCCAGGTGTCCTCCGAGCGCCGTTATGTGCGCCGGGACGGGTCGACGATCTGGATGCAGCGCAGCGCCGTCCTGGTGCCCGGCCGGCTGCAGGGCGCCGAGGACCTGGTGATCGCGCAATTCCAGGACGTCACCGCGCGACGGCGAGCCGAAGCCGAGTTGGCCCGGCTGGCCGTCACCGATCAGCTCACCGGCCTGTACAACCGCCGGGCCCTGGTCAGCAACGTCGTCGAGCACCAGAGCGTCAGACCGCCGGTTGCGGTCGGACTGATCTTCATCGACCTTGACGGCTTCAAACACGTCAACGACACGCATGGACATGCCACCGGCGACATCGTGCTCACCGAGGTGGCCCGCCGGCTCAGTGATGCTGTGGCCGAACCGAATTCCGCCTATCGCCTCGGGGGTGACGAGTTCGTCGTCCTCGTCCCGCAGGCGACCCGCGACACCGAGGTCGGCGAGTTGGCGGCGGCCGTGCGCAGGGCGTTGACCGGACGCTATAAGGCCGACGACGACCAGTTCGACCTCAGCGCGTCGGTCGGCTGGACCTGGGGCCACGACGATGACGCCGAAGAGCTCATCCGCCGGGCCGACATCGACATGTACCGGCACAAGGCCCGGCGTCGCAATTCTGTCACCTTCCGGGAACGCAACGCCTGACGCCGCGGCTCAACCGTGGGCGAGCAGCAGTGGTACGTGTTGCTCGGCGCTGGTCAGCGACCCGTGCTGGCCGATCAGCGCCGACTCCATCGGCTCGGTGGTGCGCCGGACCAGCGCGGCCCGGTCGCGGGCGGCGGCCACCACGTCACCGATGCGCGGCAGTACCCGGTCCTCGACCGCACCGAACCAGCCTGCCGCGATCGCCTGGTCCCGGGGGACCACCCAGGCATGGTCGGCGAGCACCGCGCGCCAGGCGGCCAGTACGTCGGGGGCCGCACCCTCGCGGACGTAGACGTGGCGGGCCCGCGCCTCACCGCCGATCGCGGCCACGCCCTCGAGCAGGTCGGGTGCGGTGTCGAGGTCGACGGTGGCCGCCGCATCGACGGCAACCATGCCGTGATCGGCCACCACTGCGAGCAGACCGCCGGCGGGCAGGTCTTCGACGATCGACTCCACCAACCGGTCGACCTGCCGCAGTTCCATCCGCCACGCCAACGAGCCCGGACCGTAGAGGTGGCCGAGCAGGTCGAGGTCGCCGTGATAGCCGTAACAGAAGCCGCGCCCGGCGATCGTGGCTCGGACCTGGGCGGCCAGGTCACCGAGCCCCATCACGCCGACATACCGGCCGCCGCGCAGCACCGCCCTGGTCAGGCCGGACCCGGTGAACTCGGCGCCGGAGACCACGCTGACCGCCATCCCCGCCGACGTCGCACACTCGAAAGTTGTTGGGACGGGCTGGACTTCCTCGGGAACCGCGCGGTCGCGGGCGTCGTCGCCCCACGGGTGCGGACGCCACCGCAGCGCGTTGATGACGCCGACCTCCGGCAGCCGGAACGTCAAGCCGACCATGCCGTGGCCGCCCGAGGGATGCCCGGTGCCCACGGCGGCCAGCCCGGCAGCGGTGGTGGACGGAAACCCGACGTGCAGCGTGCGGCCGCGCAACCCGGCCAGCACCGGCGCCTCATCAGCGTGGGCATCGAGCAGTTCGGCGCCGAGTCCGTCGATCAGCAGGACGCAGGCGCCGGCGACCGGACCGGGCAGCCCGATCCGCGATTCGAAGCCGGCCACGCCCATCGCGGCCAGCACCGAGGGCACCACATCGGCCAGGTGCGGGGTGGCGGTGTCCGGGCGTGGCAGGTTCACGGCTTCGAGCCTGCCAGACGATCAGGGCTTGCCGAAACCGGCTTTCGTCAGAATCTCCTGCCCGGCGGGGCTGGTTACCAGGTCGACGAATGCGCTTGCCAGCGTTGAATTCTGCGCCTGCTTCAGCGTAGCGATCGGGTAGGTGTTGACCGCGCCTGCCGCCTCGGGGAACGACACCGCGAGGACCTTGTCGCCCGCGGCTGCGGTGTCGGTGACATAGACCAGACCGGCGTCGGCCTGGCCACTGGTCACCTTGTTCAGCACATCGGTGACCGAGGACTCCTCGCTCACCGGGGCCAGCGTGACGCCGGTCTTGGTCTGCACCGCCTGGGCCGCGGCACCGCACGGCACTTGCGGAGCGCACACCACCACATTCAGACCCGGCTTCGCGAGATCCTGAAACGTCGTGATGCCCTTGGGATTACCCGGCGCGACCGCGATGGTCAGGGTGTTAGACGCGAAATTCACCGGCGCGCCCGCGAGCAGACCGGCGGTGGCGGCCTTGTCCATGTTCTTGGCGTCGGCGGAGGCGAAGACATCGGCGTGCGCGCCCTGGATCAGCTGGGTCACCAGATCCGACGACCCCGCGAACGAGAATTCGACGGCGGCACCCGGGTTGTCCTTGCTGAACTGGTCGCCGAGCGCGGTGAACGTTGTCTTCAGCGACGCGGCGGCGAACACGACGATCGTCTGCCGGGCCGCCGACTGCCGCGGGGTGGACTCGCAGCCGGCAACGAACAGCAGAGCGGCCGCCAGGGCCGGCAGCAGGCGTGTGATCATGCGTCTCCCGACGTTTCGGCGTCGCTCATCGTAGCCCCCGCCTGCCCGTAGGGTGTGTCCGTGCGACTCAGACCCGCCTGCGCGCCGCTGGCGGCGGCGCTGGCGGTATGCCTGCTGGCCTCCGGCACGGCGGAAGCCGACCCGGACACGCTGTGGAAGGTCGTGCGCGACCAGTGTGTGGTCGACGTTCGTCAGCATCACGACCCGGCGCCGTGTTCGCGCGTCGACCTCGACGGCGGCTATGCCGTGCTCAAGGACATCGTCGGAGACCGGCAGTATCTGGTGATCCCGACCGACCGCATCGCCGGGATCGAAAGCCCCGAACTGCTGGACCCGGGTGGACCCAACTATTTCGCCGCGGCCTGGCAGTCCCGGTCGTTCGTCGAGCAACGGGCAGGCGGGACGATAGCGCGGGACTGGATGAGCCTGGCGGTGAACTCCGCGAACGCCCGCTCCCAGAACCAGTTGCACATCCACATCGACTGTCTGCGGGCCGATGTCCACGACGCGCTGCGCTCGTCGGCCGGCGCCATCGGCCCGAACTGGACACCGCTGCCGGCTCCGCTGACCGGCCATACGTACTGGGCGATGGCCGTCGACGGCCCTGATCTGAACGTCAACCCGTTCCTGCTGCTCGCCGACGGCCTCGACGGCGCCCGCGACGCGATGGGGCAGTTCACGGTGGTGGTCGTGGGCGCCATCGATTCGGTCGGGCGGCCCGGGTTTGTGATCCTGGCCGACCGTTCTTCCGAGGCCGGCGGCGAGGAACTTCAGGATCACGACGCGTGCCCGGCCCCGCTGCCCGCGACACCGAGCACCGCCAAGTAGCCAGCTCTGGAATCAGCGCGAGCAGATTGCTGGTCAGGCCAACCCGCGGTCGCGAACATCGGCGACAGGGGAACAGTGCTGCGAACGGGAGGGTGACCATGACCGAATCCAGTGAGCCGGACGCGAAACGCGGCGGTTTCGGCATCGGCGTGGACTGGTGGGCGACGATCGTCGCCGGAGTCTTCGTCGTACTCGCCGTCACCGACGTCCTGCCCAAGATTCCGTGGTGACCCGTGTCCACAACTGACGTCGCGCAGAACGCTGAGGAACAGCCGATCTTCACCAGCCGCAACGTGGCAGACTACGTCCCCGGCGTGCTGCTGCTCATCGGCATCGGGCTACTCGGCAAGTTCGCCCAGATCTGGTGGAATGCCCTTGCCAAGAGCCAACATTGGACGGTTCCCGACATCGAGTACGTTCTGTGGGCCATCCTCATCGGCCTGCTGATCACCAATACCGTTGGCGTGCACCGGATTTTCCGGCCGGGGGTGGGGACCTACGAGTTCTGGCTGAAGATCGGCATCGTCGCGCTCGGCGCGCGCTTCGTGCTGGGTGACATCGTCAAGCTCGGCGGGATCTCGCTGGTGCAGATCCTGCTGGACATGGCGATCGCCGGCGGCATCATCCTGTTGGCGGCCCGCGCCTTCGGCCTGTCCGGCAAGCTGGGTTCGCTGCTGGCCGTCGGCACTTCGATCTGTGGGGTGTCGGCGATCGTGGCGGCCAAGGGCGCCATCCGGGCCCGCAACTCCGACGTCAGCTATGCGATCGCCGCGATCCTCGCGCTGGGTGCCGTGGCCCTGTTCACCCTTCCGGTGCTCGGGCATGCGATGGGCCTCTCGGATCACGAATTCGGCCTGTGGGCCGGTCTTGCGGTCGACAACACCGCCGAGACCACCGCGACCGGCTATCTGTACTCGGAGGAGGCGGGCAAGCTCGCCGTACTGGTGAAGTCGGTCCGGAACGCACTGATCGGATTCGTGGTACTGGGTTTCGCGCTGTACTGGGCGTCCCGCGGCGAAGCCGACGCGATCGCACCCGGATTCGGGGCGAAGGCCACGTTCGTCTGGGAGAAGTTCCCCAAGTTCGTGCTGGGCTTCCTGGCGGTGTCGACGATCGCCACCGCCCATCTGCTGAGCAAAGGGCAGATCGCCAACCTGGGCAACGTCTCGAAATGGGCGTTTCTGTTGACCTTCGCCGGCGTCGGGCTCAACACGAACTTCCGCGAACTCGCCCGCACCGGATGGCGGCCGCTGGTGGTGGCGATCATCGGTCTGGTCGTGGTGGCCGTGGTGTCGCTGGGGCTGGTCCTGGTCACCTCACGGGTGCTGCACTGGGGCGTGGGCGCCACCTAAGAGATCAGTACGGCGGTAGCTGGCCCTGGCCGGAGGCGCCCGCCATCCCGTTCAACGTGTCGAGGGCGTGCCGCAGCTGCAGTTGCGACAGCAGGGGACCGGCGGCGGGCGGCGGCGGGGTATCGGTCATCGTCCACGGCTGGCAGCCGTCGGTCTTGAACTCGGTGTCACCTGGATCGATCTGCACCACCGCGGGCTTCTTGGTCAGCGCATTGTCGACCTTGGTCTGCCCGTCGGGTCCGCCGGTGCGCTTCCAGTAGCACGCGCCGCCCTCGATCGGCCCCGGCGTCGAGTAGGTGCCGGGCACGATGTCGACGCCGACCTTGTAGGTGCCGTCGC
>JAEZIA010000456.1 GCA_023416315.1 Actinomycetes bacterium | reverse complement strand
AGCGTGATCGGCGCCGTCGTCGTCGGGATCGGGATCGCCGCGCACACCGCGCCGACCACGCTGGCGGTGCTGATGCTGTTGCCGCTCTCGGCATTCGAAGCCACCATCGCGCTGCCCGCCGCCGCGGTCGCACTGACCCGCGCCCGCATCGCGGCCACCCGCCTGAACGAGCTCGGCCCCACCCGGATCACGGCATCGCCGGTCGCGATCACCACACCCACCGAGACCCCAGCGCTGACGGCCCACCTCCGAGCCGGCTACCCCGGCGGGCCGGTAGGCGAAATCGTCACGCTCACGCTGGAACCCGGCGCCCGGCTGTTGGTCACCGGCCGCAGCGGCGCGGGCAAAACCGCGCTGTTGATGACGCTGGCCGGTCTGCTTCCGCCCGCCGACGGCGAGGTGCGTATCGGCGGCACACCGACGACCCAACTCACCGAATCCGAATTGCGCAGCGCGGTCAATTATTTCGCCGAAGACGCCCACCTGTTCGACACGACCGTTCGCGACAACCTTCTGGTCGGCCGCGGTGACTGCACCGATGACGAGCTCACCCGCGCGTTGACCGCGACCGGCCTGGGCGAGTGGCTCGCCGGGTTGCCGGACGGGCTGAGCACCGTGCTGACCGGAGGTGCGGCCGCGGTCTCGGCGGGCCAGCGCCGACGCCTGCTGCTGGCGCGCGTGTTGTTGTGTCCCGCGCCGATCGTGCTGCTCGACGAACCGACCGAACACCTCGACGCCGCCGACGGCCAACACCTGCTGGACGCCCTGCTCGACGGCGGCCTGCTGGGCCCGCAGCGCACCGTGGTCGTGGCCAGTCATCAACTTGGTATCGACCCCGCCTGTCCACGACTATCGCTCGGCGACGACGGGTAACGTGCAGTCCATGACTGAGCCCCCAGAACAGGCACCTCAGCAGCCCACCCCGCCACCGCCTCCCCCTCCGGGCTATCCCGCTGCGCCGTACGGCCCGTACCCCGGTGGCTATCCCCCACCCCCGCCGCAGCCGTACGCCGGTTACGCGCCGCCGCCCACCGGCCCGCGCAACGGGCTGGGTATCGCCGCACTGGTGATCGCGATCGTGGCTCTGCTGTCGTCGTTCTCGGTGGTCGGCGGCGTCATCCTGGGCATCGTCGCGGTGATCATCGGCTTCGCCGGCCGCGGCCGCGTCAAGCGCGGAGAGGCCAACAACGGCGGTGTCGCACTCGCCGGCGTGATCCTCGGCTTCCTCGCGATCGTCGTCGGTCTGGGGTTCATCGCCGTCTGGGTCGGCTTGTTCAAGGAGGTCGGTGCGACCAACTACATTGACTGCATCCAGAACGCCGGCCAGGATCAGCAACAGATCCAGCAGTGTCAGGAAGACTTCAAGCAGTCCGTGGAGAACAAGTTCAGCATCACCCTGACGCCGACACCGTAGGGTGCAGCTGCCGCCGGCGCGGCACAAACTCCAGCGAGAGCAACACCACCAGCAGCGGTAGCACCTGAGTCATCGGCAGCAGCACGTACCGGCGAGCGCCGAGGGCGTGGAACTTCCGCAGATACCGGTACAGCGACTCCAAGGCGATCAGCGCATCGCCGAGGTGGATCGCGGTGTAGAAGAACGTGCGCAGCGGCCCGCGCTCCTTGTCGTTGAAGATCTCCGGAAACGCCGCGAACGCCAACGAAAGACGTTGCGCACCAGATTTTCTCATGGCCTCGATCATGTCGACCGACAGCCTCTCGTCGACGCCGTTGGGCGCGCCGCGGCGCCGCCATGGGACGTCGAGGGTGATGTCGCTGCCGCGACCCGCGACGGCGTAGCGGTGGAAGCCCTGCACCTGCCCGGCACGATCGCGCGCGATGATCAGCAGGATGCCCGGATAGCGGCCGGTCAGCGTCCCGTCCAGGATCATCGAGAAACCGCGCTCGGCGCGCGAACCCTTGGCCGACGACAGCAGCACGTCGGTGAGCTCGGCCAGCCGGCGGCTGTCGATTTCGCGCTCGGCGACGATCTCGGTGGTGATCCCGGAGTTGTGGGTGCGCTGTACCGCCTGACGCAGGTTGCGGTATTTGCGGCCCACCATGTCGAACGTCGGCACGTCGATCACCACGTCGCGGCCGATCGGCACCGGCCGCAGCGTCTGCCCGACGACCGCCGGGTCGCGCCACAGCCCGAGCCTGCGCTCGCTACAGCCCAGCACCACCACCCGCCAACCGTGGGTGTGACACATGCCGGCGAAGTCGCCGATCAGCTCGGCGAACCGACTCTCGTCGCCAATCGGGTCGCCACTGACCACGGCGTAGCCCAGCCGGGTTCGGTAGGCGATCGCGGCGGTGCCGTCGGCGCTGAAGTAGTAGCTCTTGAGCGCCTGCATGGCGAACGGTGCCAGCGGATCGCCGCGGGTCGCGTTGACCAGCGCCCACACCCGCGGCAGCTGCGACGGCTCCGGCGGCGCGGACGTCGGCCACATCAGCACGAGACCGGACAGCGCGACCAGCACGTCGCCGGACGCGTCGAAGGCCAGCAGGTGGGCGGCGAACCCGGCCAGCACCGTCGCCGCGGCGGCGACCGCGTGCACGGCGGTCACCGGGCGGCCCAGGAAGATGCCCCGGGCGATCAGCGCGACCGCGGCCAGGATCGTCAGCGACCAGGGCGACCGTTCGACGGTGAGCCAGATGCCGGCGATGAGCAATGCCAGCGCACCCACCCAGCGGGCCGCGACGGTGTCGACGTGAACGACCACCCGTTCCCTGGCGCGCAGTCGTGGCGCCACCTGCGTTGGCGGCTCAGTCACCTGCGCAACGATACGCCCGCTATCAGGTATGTCCCGGGAAGTGCTTGACAATTCCTTCCTGGGTGACGGTGGCCACGACGTCGCCGGCCGGGCTGAAGAAGTGCCCGGTCCCCAGACCGCGGGACTCGGCGGCCACCGGCGAATTCGTCGAATACAGCACCCAGTCGGAGAAATCGACCTGCCGGTGGAACCACAGCGAATGGTTGACGGTGACCGCGAAGATGCGGTCCCAGCCCCAGGACAGCCCGTGGGTGGTGATGATCGAGTCCAGCACGGTGGTGTCCGACGAATAGATCATCGCGGCGGTGTGCAGCGCCGGGTCGGCGGGCATCGCGCCGTCGGCCTTGAGCCACACCTGATTGGCGGTCAGCGCGCCGCCCTTCTCCCGCATGATCCAGGACGGGTCGTTGGTGTAGCGCCACTCGATCGGGCGCAGCGCCGCAACGAAGCCGGGCACCACCTTTTCGTACCCGACCAACAGGTCGTCGATCGTGGGAAGGGTCTCCGGCGCGGGCAGGCTGGGCATCGGAACGCCGTGTTCGAGTCCGGCGCCCGCCGAGGTGTAGGACACCAGCGCGGTCGCCAGCAACGTGCCGTCCTGGATCGCGTCGACGCGCCGGTTGGCGAAGCGGCGCTCGTCGCGCAACCGCACGACGTGGAACTCGATGTCGGCGGCCGGGTCGCCGCCTGCGATGAAGTGGACCGACATCGCGCTCGGTGCGATGTCGTGACGCAGGGTGCGGGTGGCCGCGACAAAGGCCTGCGCCATCAGCTGCCCACCGAAGGTGCGGGGCGGGTTCTTGTGCGGATGGCCGCCGGCGAACACATCGTCGCCGATCGGGGAAAGGTCGAGAATCGCCAGCAGCTCGGCGAGGTCCGCGCTGGCCAACAGTCTCTCCCTAGTGGTCGTCCTCCCCGATCCGGTGCACGTGGATCAGGTTCGTCGAGCCTACTGTGCCAGGTGGCGCGCCTGCGACGATGACCACCAGGTCGCCGCGCTTGTAGCGGCCGAGCTCGAGCAGCGAGCGGTCGACCTCGCGGATCATGTCGTCGGTGGTCTTCATGTTCCCGACAATGAACGTCTCGGTACCCCAGGTCAGGGCCAGCTGGCTGCGCACCTCCGGCAGCGCGGTGAACGCCAGCAGCGGCAGCGGGGTGTGCAGCCGGGCGAGCCGGCGCACGGTGTCCCCGGACTGGGTGAACGCGACGAGCGCCTTGGCGTCCAAGCGTTCCCCGATGTCGCGGGCGGCGTAGGAGATCACGCCGCGTTTGGTGCGCGGCACGTGGGTCAGCGGCGGTGCGGCCGTCGAATTCTCCTCAACCGCGCCGATGATCCGGGCCATCGTCTGCACCGACTCCAGCGGGAACTTGCCCACCGAGGTCTCCCCGGACAGCATGACCGCGTCGGCGC
>JAEZIA010000362.1 GCA_023416315.1 Actinomycetes bacterium | reverse complement strand
TGGTGGCCGGCTGCATCATGATGCGGGTCTGCCACCTCGACACCTGCCCGGTCGGTGTGGCCACCCAAAACCCGGAACTGCGAGCACGTTTCAACGGCAAGCCGCAGTTCGTCGAGAACTTCTTCCGCTTCGTGGCGGAGGATGTCCGCAGGATGCTGGCCGAGCTGGGGTTCCGCAGTATCGACGAGGCCGTCGGCCACGCCGAGGTGCTCGACACCGACGACGGGGTGGCGCACTGGAAGGCCAAGGGCCTGGATCTGAGCCCGATCTTCGCGGTGCCCACCGACGTTCACGGCGGCCCGTTGATCCAGCGCAGGCGGCTGCGCGACCAGGAACACGGCCTCGAGCAGGCGCTCGACCAGACCCTGATCGCCCTTGCCGAAGGCGCGCTCGAGGACGCCCACCCGGTCCGGCTGGAGCTGCCGGTGCGCAACGTCAACCGCACGGTTGGCACCCTTCTCGGCTCGGAGGTCACCCGCCGCTACGGCGCCCGGGGACTGCCCGACGACACCATCCACATCACGCTGACCGGCTCGGCAGGCCAGTCCATCGGCGCGTTCCTGCCGCCCGGCATCACCCTCGACCTGATCGGTGACGCCAACGACTATGTCGGCAAGGGGCTTTCCGGCGGCCGGGTGATCGTGCGGCCCTCCGACGACGTCCTGTTCTTGCCGGAGGACAACGTGATCGCAGGTAACACCCTGCTGTACGGGGCGACCTCCGGTGAGGTGTTCTTGCGCGGCCGGGTCGGGGAGCGGTTCGCCGCGCGCAACTCCGGTGCGCTGGCGGTCACCGAAGGCGTCGGCGATCACGCCTGCGAGTACATGACCGGTGGTCGGGTCGTGGTCCTTGGCCGCACCGGGCGCAATATGGCGGCCGGGATGTCCGGCGGCATCGCCTATGTGCTGGGCCTGAACCCGGCCATGGTCAACACCGCGATGGTCGAGCTGCAGAGCCCGGACCCTGACGACCTGGAGTGGCTGCACGACGTCGTCACCCGCCACGTCCGGCACACCGGCAGCACGCTGGCCCGCTCGGTGCTATCCGACTGGCCAAGGCGCAGCGCACAATTCACCAAGATCATGCCGACGGACTACCAGAAGGTGCTGCAGGCGACTCGGATGGCCAAGGCCGAGGGGCGTGACGTCGACACCGCGATCATGGAGGCAACTCGTGGCTGATCCCACCGGGTTCTTGAAGGTTCCCAAAATCGAAGCCGCCAAGCGGACCGTCGACGAACGGGTCGGCGACTGGCGTGAGGTGTACGAGCGCCAGGATCCCAAGGAACGGGCGGGTGAGGTGGCCCAGCAGGCCCGTCGCTGCATGGATTGCGGAATCCCGTTCTGCCACTCCGGAACCGCGGGCTGCCCGCTGGGCAACCTGATCCCGGAGTGGAACGACCTGGTGCGCCGCGGTCGCTGGGATGCGGCCAGTGAACGCCTGCACGCCACCAACAACTTCCCGGAGTTCACCGGCCGGTTGTGCCCGGCGCCGTGCGAGGCGGCCTGTGTGCTGTCCATCGCCGAGGACCAGACCGGCGGCAGCGTCACGATCAAGCGCATCGAGAACACCATCGCCGACCAGGCCTGGCGCCTGGGCATCGTCGAGGCGCAACCCGCCGCGATCGGCACCGGCCGCAACGTGGCCGTTGTCGGGTCGGGTCCGGCCGGGCTGGCTGCCGCCCAGCAGCTGACCAGGGCCGGGCACCACGTCACCGTCTACGAACGCGACGACCGGCTCGGCGGCCTGCTGCGCTACGGCATCCCCGAATACAAGCTGGAGAAGGCCACGCTCAACCAGCGGCTGGCCCAGATGCGTGCCGAGGGCACCCGCTTTGTCACCGAAACCGAAGTCGGCGTGGATGTTTCGGTGGACGAGCTGCGCAACCGCTTCGACGCCGTCGTGCTTGCGGTCGGGGCGCTGCGCGGACGGGACAACGAGGTCGAGGGCCGGCACCTCAACGGTGTGCACCTGGCCATGGAGCACCTTGTCCCGGCCAACCGGGAGTGCGAGGGCGATGGACCGTCGCAGCTGTCCGCGGCGGGCAAGCATGTGGTGATCATCGGCGGCGGTGACACCGGCGCCGACTGCCTGGGCACCGCGCACCGTCAGGGTGCGGCCTCGGTGACGCAGCTGGACTACAACCCGCAGCCCCCGGAAGTCCGCGACGACGAGCTCTCGCCATGGCCCACTTGGCCGTTGGTGCTGCGGACCTCGCCCGCGCATGCCGAGGGCGGCACCGTCCACTACCAGGTCGCGGTGCAGCGATTCGTCGGTGACGACGACGGCAACCTTCGCGCGATGGAGATCGCCGAGGTGAAGGTCGAACGCATCGACGGCAAGCGGGTCATCACACCGGTCGGCGAATCGATGGAGATTCCGTGCGATCTGGCGTTGCTGGCCATCGGCTTCGAGGGCGTCGAACACATGGCACTGCTCGACGATCTCGACATCACGCTGAGCCCGCGTGGGGTCATCAGTTGCGGATCGGATTGGCAGACCGACGCTCCCGGTGTTTTCGTCTGCGGTGACGCTCACCGCGGTGCGTCGCTGGTGGTGTGGGCCATCGCCGAAGGCCGTGCCGCCGCGCACGCCGTCGACGCGTATCTCATGGGTGATTCCGACCTGCCGGAGCCGGTACGCCCGCACCAATTGCCGCTGTCTGTCGGCTGAGATGCCCATGAACCGCGACTATGCTGACGGGGTGAGTAGACGCGGCAAGATCGTCTGTACCCTCGGCCCGGCCACGAGCACCGATGAGGCGGTGAAAGCTCTGGTCGACGCCGGAATGGACGTCGCACGCTTGAACTTCAGCCACGGCGACTACGCCGATCACGAGGCCTCCTACAAGCGAGTTCGGCTGGCATCGGACGTCAGCGGCCGTGCCGTCGGCATTCTCGCCGACCTGCAGGGCCCCAAGATCCGGTTGGGGCGCTTCGCCGCCGGTCCGACGTATTGGGCCAACGGCGAGACGGTGCGGATCACCGTCGAGGACTGCGACGGCGACCACGACCGGGTGTCGACGACCTACAAGAATCTGGCCAGGGATGCCCAGGCGGGTGACCGGCTACTGGTCGACGACGGCAAGGTCGCGCTGGTTGTCGATCACATCGACGGCGACGACGTGGTCTGCACGGTCACCGAGGGCGGTCCGGTCAGCAACAACAAGGGTCTGTCGCTGCCGGGCATGAACGTCTCGGTTCCCGCACTGTCGGAGAAGGACATCGAAGACCTCGAGTTCGCTCTGCGACTCGGTGTGGACCTGGTGGCGCTGTCCTTCGTTCGTTCTCCGGCCGACGTCGAGTTGGTACACGAGGTGATGGACCGGGTCGGCAGGCGAGTCCCGGTGATCGCGAAGCTGGAAAAGCCGGAGGCGATCGACAATCTCGAGGCGATCGTGCTGGCCTTCGACGCCGTCATGGTGGCCCGCGGTGACCTCGGCGTCGAGCTGCCGCTGGAAGAGGTGCCGCTGGTCCAGAAGCGGGCCATCCAGATGGCCAGGGAGAACGCCAAACCGGTGATCGTCGCGACCCAGATGCTGGAGTCGATGATCGGCAACCCGGCGCCCACCCGGGCCGAGGCCTCCGACGTCGCCAATGCGGTGCTCGACGGCGCGGACGCGGTGATGCTCTCGGGGGAGACCAGCGTGGGGGAGTACCCGGTCCACACGGTCGAGACGATGGCCCGCATCCTGGCCGCAACCGAGGAGCACGCCCTGCAGGCCAGTGAGCGGGTGCAGGTCGCCGAGATCGAGTGGGACCCGCACACCAAGAGCGGGGTCATCGCGAAGGCGGCCGAGGAGGTCGCCGAGCGTGTCGGGGCCAAGTACGTTGTCGCGTTCACCCAGTCCGGTGACTCCGCGAAGCGGATGTCGCGGCTGCGCGGGCCGATCCCGATCCTCGCCTTCACTCCGGTCCCGGCGGTGCGCTCCCAGCTCGCGCTGAGTTGGGGAGTGGAGACCTTCCTCACGGCTCCGGTCGAGCACACCGACGAGATGGTCCGCCAGGTCGACGACCAACTGCTGCGCATCGGCCGGGTCCGCGAGGGCGACCTGGTCGTCATCATCGCCGGCGCGCCTCCGGGGATCCCGGGCTCCACCAACGCCCTGCGGATCCACCGGATGGGCGACGCGATCAACCGGACCGCTCCGGCGTACCGACGCCCGGAGTGAGGGGACGGCGCGACCAACGCGAGTGCCGGGTGTGGGAGTCGAACCCACACGTCCTTGCGGACAGTGGTGTTTGAGACCACCGCGTCTGCCATTCCGCCAACCCGGCCTGGGTCGCCAGAACCCTAGCCGACTCGACGGACGGCTACCTTATTGGCCAAAGTCAATTGAGCTACTACTGTTAGTGATCGACGGCGGATGCTCGGACCAGCAGGGAGATCGGCATGGGGATCAGCGCGACCATCGAGGGCTGGGGGCGTCGCAGCCAGGAGCAGGCCGTGCGCAACGCGCGCGCCGCGACCACGACGTTGAGCCGGCGGCGGGTCGAGCGCGAGGAGGTCGAGCTCTACTTGCGGCGCCGGGCCGCCGGGCGCGCTCCGGTCGCCGTCGATCGCCCGGCCTGACGGCCGACTGATCGGCGCCGGAGGGCGCCGGTTAGCCTTTCTCCCGTGACCGACCCGACCGACGCCCTGACCTCGACGAGCTCGACCTCGACGAGCCCGGCCCGCCGCGTCGTGATCGCCGAGGACGAGGTCCTCATCCGCATGGACCTGGCCGAGATGCTGGCCGAGGAGGGCTACCAGGTCGTCGGTCAGGCCGGCGACGGACAGGCCGCGATCGACCTCGCCGAGGAGTTGCGTCCCGACCTGGTCATTCTCGACGTGAAGATGCCGGTGCTCGACGGCATTGCGGCCGCCGAGCGGATCGCACGCGAGCGGATCGCCCCGGTGGTCATGCTGACGGCGTTCTCCCAGCGCGACCTCGTCGAGCGCGCGCGCGACGCCGGCGCGATGGCCTATCTGGTCAAGCCCTTCAGCCAGACCGACCTGGTGCCGGCCATCGAGATGGCGGTGAGCCGCTTCGCCGAGCTGACGCAGCTGGAGTCCGAGGTCGCCGACCTCGCCGAGCGCCTCGAGACCCGCAAGGCGGTCGAGCGGGCCAAGAGCGTGCTCCAAGAGCAGCTCGGCCTGAGCGAGCCGGAGGCCTTCCGGTGGATCCAGAAGACCGCCATGGACCTGCGCCTCTCGATGCGGCAGGTCGCCGACGGCGTGATCGCGCACGGGCCGGGTATCGCCGGCTGATGCCGACCTGAGCCCGACCCGGGACGCGTGCGGTCACGGGCCGGTCACGCTTCGGTAAAGGCCGGACGCGATCCGCGTGGCGCGGCCAGAGAGTGGCGCGGACCACATCGTTCCCCCATAGACTGCCCCCCGAACCCGGCCGGGTTCTGGGATGGGAGGACCGAGTTGAAGTCTCGACGCGTCCGCGAGCGGACGGTGGTCAGGGGGGCAGCGGGACTCATTCTCGCGCTGCTGCTCGCCCCGTTGCTCGCCCTGATCTCCTCGGCCACGGCGCACGCCGTGGACACGCTGTGCATGGCGCAGGCCGATGAGAGCGCCTGCATCGCCGGCACGTTGCGCACCGAGGCCGACGTCGTCCCCGACGTCACCTTGCTGGTCACCGGCCCCGGCGGCTTCTCCGAGGAGGTCACGACCAGCGAGACCGGCAAGTGGAACGTGCAGGTCACCGAGGCCGGCCAGTACCTCGTGAAGCTCGACGAGGACACGCTGCCCGACGACGTGGTCGCCGACACCCCGGAGGTGACCGTCGACGTCACCCGGCTCGGGATCACTCAGGCGGCCACGCTCGACGTCCGAACCGGGTCCTACAGCGCGGAGACCAGCAAGGTCGACGAGCTGATCCAGAGCACCGTCAACGGGCTCCGACTCGGCCTGCTCCTCGCACTCGCCTCGGTGGGTCTCTCGCTCATCTACGGCACCACCGGGCTGTCGAACTTCGCCCACGCCGAGCAGGTGACCCTGGGCGGCATCCTCGGCTACTACCTGATCAACCAGGGTGGCCTCACGCTCCTGGTCGGCGGGGTGCTGGTGGTCGCGATCTGCGCCTTTACCGGCTGGTTCCAAGACCGGATCCTGTGGCAGCCGCTGCGGCGCCGCGGTCTGGGCCTGACCCAGCTGATGATCATCACGATCGGCCTCTCGCTGGCCCTCCAGTACACCTACCAGTTCTTCGTCGGCGCCCGGACCGTCCGCGTCGTCCAGGACAACCCGTCGGTGAGCACCTTCGGCCCGGTCACCATCACCCACCAGTCGATGGTCGCGATGGGGATCTCGGTGGTCGTGCTGGCAGTCGTCGGCTACGCGCTGCTGCGCACCCGCATCGGCCGCGCCACCCGAGCGGTGTCTGACAACCCGGCGCTCGCGTCGGCTTCGGGCATCGACACCGACAAGGTGATCCGGCTGGTCTGGACGGTTGCGATGGGCCTGGCCGGACTCTCCGGCCTGCTCTACGCGCTGATCACCAACGGCATCAAGTGGGACACCGGCCTGCAGATCCTGCTGCTGCTCTTCGCCGCCGTCACCCTGGGCGGCCTCGGCACCGCCTTCGGCGCCCTCGTCGGCGCCCTGATCATCGGCCTCGTGGTCGAGATCTCGCCGGTCCTCGGAATGCCGGGTGACTTCAAGTACGCCACCGCGCTGCTGATCTTGATCCTGCTCCTGCTCGTGCGGCCCCAGGGTCTGCTCGGCAAGCCGCAGCGGGTCGGGTAAGGGAGGAACTGACGACCATGGACACTCTCCAGTTCATCCTCAACGGCATGATGCGCGAGGCGCTCTCGCCGCAGACCGCTGCCGTCGCGATCGCCGTCATCGGCCTCAACATCCACTTCGGCTTCACCGGCCTGCTCAACATGGGCCAGGCGGGCTTCATGCTGCTGGGTGCCTACGGCTTCGCGATCTCGATCTGGCACGACCTGCCGATGGTGGTCGGTCTGCTGTTCGGCTTCGGCGCGGCGCTGATCTTCGCGCTGATCCTCGGCGCCCCCACGCTGAAGCTGCGCGGTGACTACCTCGCGATCGTGACGATCTCGGCGGCCGAGATCATCCGGTACGTCGGACGCTCGGCGCTGCTGACCGACTTCACCGGCTCGGCGCAAGGTATCCCCGGCAGCCAGTACCGCGACCCCTTCACGAGCCTGTCCTTCTTCGGGTCGGGCTCGTTCACGCTGCTGCCCTTCAACTACACCGACGTCGCCGGTGGCGCCGCCTGGGTGCGGGTCCTCGGCTGGGTCCTGGTGATCGCCGCGATCGTCGCTCTGGTCCTCCTGCTGCGCGGCCGTGGCAACCTCCAGGGCGCCTCTCGGGGCCTCGCGATCGGCGGGCTGGTCGTGGTCAGCCTGTTGCTGCTGTTCTTCCTCTTCCCGGTGCCCAACCAGCGCACCGGCGTCAACGGCTGGTGGGTCCGCTGCGTCGCCTGGGGCCTGGTCCTGGTCTGCACCGCCGTGGTCTACCTGCTGGTCCGCAGCCCGTGGGGCCGCCTGCTGCGCGGGATCCGCGAGGACGAGGACGCGATCCGCTCGTTGGGCAAGAACGTCTTCTCGATCAAGATGCAGGCGCTCATCATCGGCGGCCTCTTCGGCGCGCTGGGCGGCATCGTCTACGTGCTGCCCTCCAGCGTGCAGCCGGACTCGATGGGTCGGTCGCTGACGTTCTTCTGCTACACCGCGCTGCTCATCGGCGGCGCGGCGACGATCTGGGGTCCGCTGCTCGGGGCGGTGATCTTCTTCGCCGCCCGCATCGGCATCAAGTACACCGCGGCGGCGTACGTCCCGGACAGCATCATGAACGGCCAGCAGACCGAGCAGTTCTCCTACATCGTCGTCGGCGTGGCGCTGATGCTGATCGTGATCTTCAGACCACAAGGCATCCTGGGCAACAAGAGGGAGCTCCGATTCAATGTCTGACCAGACCGTTGCCCCGCGCAATCTCGCCGACCCCGCGGCCCGCCGCGCGCTCGTCGAGGGCTTCGCGGCCGAACCCGGCGGCGCCAAGCCGGACCCGATCCTCGAGGTCGACAACATCGTGCGCCAGTTCGGCGGCATGACGGCCGTCGACGTCGGCCACCTCGAGGTCCAGCGGGGGCTGATCACCGCCCTGATCGGGCCGAACGGCGCCGGCAAGACGACGTTCTTCAACCTGATCACCGGCTTCGACCGGCCCACGAGCGCCGGCAAGGGCGCGCACTGGACCTTCGACGGGCGGATGCTCGACAAGACCTCGGCCTCGAGCGTCGCGCAGGCCGGCATGGTGCGCACCTTCCAGCTCACCAAGGCGCTCAGCGCGATGACGGTGATCGAGAACATGATGCGCGGCGCGCAGAACCAGGCCGGCGAGAACCTCTTCAAGTCGATGTTCCGCAGCACCTGGTCCAAGCAGGAGAAGGAGATCGAGGCGAAGGCCGACGAGCTCTTGGCCCGATTCAAGCTCTACGAGAAGAAGCACGACTACGCCGGCAGCCTCTCCGGTGGCCAGCGCAAGCTCCTCGAGATGGCGCGCGCCCTGATGAGCGACCCGAAGATGATCATGCTCGACGAGCCGATGGCCGGGGTGAACCCGGCGCTGACCCAGTCGCTGCTCGGCCACATCCAGAACCTGCGCGACGAGGGGATGACGGTGCTGTTCGTCGAGCACGACATGCACGTGGTCCGCCACATCTCCGACTGGGTCGCGGTGATGGCCGAGGGACGGCTGGTCGCCGAGGGCCCGGCCGACACCGTGATGTCGAACCCGGCCGTGCTCGACGCCGACCTGGGCGCCCACCACGACACCGACCTGGGCGACGACGCGCTGCTCAGTGACGAGGCGGTCGAACAGCTCGCCGAAGAGGTCGAGGCCGAGCGCGAGGCCGAGGAGGAGCAGCAGTGAGCGAGCAGCAGCGCGCGAACGGCATCGCCGTCGCGACCGGCCAGCAGGCCGTCATCGAGGCCAAGGACGTGGTCGCCGGCTACCTGCCCGGCGTCAACATCCTCAACGGGTGCAGCCTGGTGGCCTACCCGGGGGAGATGATCGGCATCATCGGCCCCAACGGCGCCGGCAAGTCCACGCTCCTCAAGGCGATGTTCGGCCTGGTCAAGGTGCACTCCGGCTCGGTGCTGCTCGGCGATCGCGACATCACCAACCTGCGCACCAACCAGCTGGTCGAGATGGGCGTCGGCTTCGTGCCGCAGACCAACAACGTCTTCCCCTCGCTCACCATCGAGGAGAACCTGCGGATGGGGCTGTTCCTGCGGCCCAAGCGGATCCGCGAGCGCCTCGACGCGATGTGGGACCTCTTCCCGAACCTGCACGAGCGTCGTGACCGCAGCGCCGGGGCACTCTCCGGCGGTGAGCGGCAGTCCCTGGCGATGGCCCGGGCGCTGATGATGGAGCCCTCGGTGCTGCTGCTCGACGAGCCGTCGGCGGGTCTCTCGCCGGTGCGCCAGGACGAGACCTTCATCCGCACCCGCCGGATCAACAAGACCGGCGTGTGCGTGGTGATGGTCGAGCAGAACGCCCGCCGCTGCCTGCAGATCTGCGACCGGGGCTACGTCTTGGACCAGGGGCGCGACGCCTACAGCGGCACCGGCCGCGACCTGGCCAACGACCCCAAGGTGATCGAGCTCTACCTCGGCACGCTCGCCAAGGACGTCGACGAGTCCCGCCAGGGCGGCCAGCCCCCGGCCTGAGGCTCCGCCGCACGTCGTACGCCGTACCTCGCCCGGCCCGTCCCCGCCCCGGGGACGGGCCGTGTTGCTTTCCTGGATGCCGGTGCAGACCGTCGGGCATGAACAAGGGGCCCCGGACCGAAG
>JAEZIA010000037.1 GCA_023416315.1 Actinomycetes bacterium | reverse complement strand
GGCCTGAACCCGGGCAACCTCTCCGGTGTCTTGCCGCTGGCGCTGTCGGGCATGAGCCGGACCATCGATAAATTCACCCTCCAGGAGCGTGCGGACTGGTCTCTGTGGGAATCCACCGACATCACCTTCGACGGCATGTGGTTCGGGCGGCCGCCGGAGCATGTCACGCCGACTGCCAACGACTTTCTGTCCTTCAACACCCGGCTGTTCACCGAGAAGACCTGGTTCATCGCCGATACTCTGCACGCCGCGATCGACGATGTCCGCGTGTCCGTCGAAGCGGTCCCCGCGACGAAGGACTTCCAGATCTTCGAGCACACCGTCGCCGAGGGCACGACCGCGGGCCAGCGCTGGCGGTTCGTCGGCAGCCGCCGCGGTGAGGACCTCATCGAGTTCGAGACCCTGTGGACCGTCGGTGGTGAGTACCCCGAGCATTGGCCGGCACCTGATGACGGCTGGACACTGACGCTCGAGGGCGATCCGTCGATGCGCACACATTTCTTCTGTTTGGCCAGCTTCAGCCGGCCCGCGTCGGTCGAAGAGCACGTCCGCGCCGGTTTGATCGCGGTCGCAATGCAGGTACTGAACGCGGTGCCGGCGGTGTGTGCGGCGCCCCCCGGCTTCGCCACAATGGCAGACCTGCCGCTGATCCGCAGTTACACCGGATTCGGTGACGCGATCACGCCGTGACATCGCGGCGTTCGACCGCATCGGTGAGCACCGACCGCTCGAGAATTGACCACTTTCCCGACGCACCGCGGATGTACTCGTCGACATACCTGAGGAACATCACGTAGTCGTCGCCGCTGCCTGGCTGTGCCGAACTGAAATGATGCGCGGTGCAGTAAATCTCGCCAGTCGCCCGATTCTTTTCCCTGTGATGCAGACCCTCCCCCACCAGGTGGTGGGTCCGCGGCCAGTACTCGACTGCCTGGATGATCTTGGGCAGTTCACGATGGGAGGACAACACCATCGGGTTGCGCCCGACGGGGTGCGCACGCAAGGTCGCATCGGGATGGAAGATGCTCAGCAACGCCGTCAGATCACGACGATCGACCGCTGCCGCATATCGATACGACAGAGTTACCAGCTCCGCGTCGAAAGATGCCCGGGAGACGTCGATCGCCATCAGCGGTGAGCTGTGTCGAGCGCCATCTCGTCGAAGATGGATCCAGGAACCACAAGTCCCGCGGTGTCGGTGATCTCGGCCAGATGCGACTCGACGTCCTCGGCCCGCAGAACTCCGGACGGACTTGTCCAGCCACGCGTCACCCCGATCTGCAATGCGGCGACACGCCCCTTGAACGCACTGAGCACTGTGTGCGTACGCGTGCACGCCTCGCTGGCCAGATAGGCCACGACGGGAACAACTTGATCCACTCGCAAAGTATCCAGAAATGCTCGCCCGTCGACGGTTTCGGCGGCCTCGCGCATCAGGGCTGCCGCCATGCGGGTTCCCGCCATCGGCATGACGGCGTTGGCGTTGATGCCGAAATCGGCGCCTTCCAGCGCTGCCACATTCATGAGGCCGAGCATCCCGGTCTTCGCGGTCGCATACCCAGCCAGCCCGGGCTGACCGAAGACGCCCGCCGCCGACGACACGAAGACGATACGGCCGTACCGATTGCGCTTCATGACGGGGAACCCCAAACGGACGACGTGGAATGCCGCGAGCACATGGTGGCGTAACAGTGCCTCGAACCGTTCCGTCGGCCACTCTTCGAGCGGATCGTCATGAATGATGCCCGCATTGGCGACAACGACGTCGATGCGGCCAAACTCCCGTACTGCCAAACCGACGGCCTCCCGAGCGCCCGCCTCCGTGCTGGCATCACTGACGCACGCCACCGCGCGGCCGCCGTCAGCAACGATCGACTCCGCCAACTCGTGCGCCGGCGTGGGATCGCTTCCTCGGCCCGAGGTATCGGTACCGTTGTCATGCACCACCACTGCGGCTCCGCGGCCGGCCAGTTCGCGGCAGTAACCGGCGCCCAGCCCGCGGGCCCCGCCGGTGACGACAGCGACACGGCCCTCGAATGAGATGCCTCGCATCAGTGATTCGTCCAATGCGGCGCGAAGGGCCCGATGGTGGACAGGTCGAACAACCCCGGTTCCGCTGCGATGACGGCGGGAATCGCGTTGATCGCATGCATCGCGGTGGCCACACATCCCTGTTGCGCGTGGTCCTCGTTGTGCGTGCCGATCACGAGGTGAAGGCGCATGTTCGGTTCGCCATCGAAAACCACCTCGTAACCGATCTCGGTCGGCCAATCGGGGGCAAGGTCATCGGCCATCCGGGTCAGATGCTCCACGGACAGGGTCCTCGCCCCGCAATCGACGATGACGCCGAAGCGCATGGCACCCACCGTGCCGGCGGGAATCTCGCCTGCCGCAACGCTCAACGCACGCGGTGTCGTCGCGACCTCGCGGTACCCCTGAACACCACAGACCTCCAGACCGAGCGCCTGAGCCAGGACGGTTGCGCTGCCGATCCACGCACTGGCCGCGTAGTCGGGATTGGACAACAGCGGTGTCGTGTCCTCGGGGGGAAAGCCGAAGCCCATCGCATTAAAGATCAGGTCATGGCTGGCGTATGTCGAGTAGTTGAGCACCTCGCGGACGTTGATGCGCCCGGCGCTGCCGGTGAGGCGTGCGAGGACCGGCCCGAGGGACTCGCCGATGAAACCGGGATACAGTCCGAGCCCGAGAAAGGTCGAACCACCTGTGCGACAGGCCTCTTCGATCGCGTCGGCAAGGGACTCGTGCAGCGACCGCGGGTGGATGAACCGGCTACCGGTGGCCACAACGTTCTTCCCGGACGCCAACAGGTCACAGACATCGGCATAACATCCGGGAGTATCGGTTTCGACCTTGCCCATGTAGAGCACCACGTCGGCGTCAGTGTTGATCACTGCTTCGCGGTCGTTGGTCGCAAGGACGCCGGTCCCTGCCGCACCGCAGAGTGTTCCGGCGTCGACGCCTGATTTGGATGGGTCGTAGACGCGCACGCCGACGAGATCGAGATCCGGTCGCCCGATCACATGGCGAAGCGCGATTGTTCCGGTGACACCGGTGGCCCACTGTATTACGCGTGTCATCTTGTCTGCCTTCAGTCCCAGATGACATCGAGGCGGGGCGGCGACCGAAACATCGTGCCGGTGATATACGGAGGTGGCGCGGCGGGATCGAGCCGCAGGTTGGGGAGCTCATCGAACAATGCGTTGAAGATCTTGGTGCTCTCCAGCCGTGCGAGGTGCATGCCCAGACAGACGTGTGCGCCGTGGGCAAATCCGATGTGCGGCTTGCGTTCTCGGAAGACATCGAACGACTCCGGATTTGCCCAGCGCGTCTCGTCGTGGTTCGCGCTGCCCAGACTGAGCATCATCGTCGCACCCTGGGGAATCCGGACGCCGGCGAGCTCGGTGTCGCAGGTGACCTCCCGCATGAAATTCAGCAGCGGAGTCTCCCAACGGATGCCTTCCTCGATGGCCTGCGGAAGCAGGCTGCGGTCGGCGCGGACCGCGTCGAGTTGATCGGGGTGCGTCAGCAGCGCCATCGCCAGCGTGGCGGTCGAGCGCGAGGTGGTCTCGGCTCCGGCCGGCAGCAAGTTGCGCATGAAACCATAGATCTGCTCGTCGGACATCTTGGTTCCGTTGACCTCTGCGGAAGCAAGGATCGACACCATGTCGTCCCCAGGGGTCCTCCGCTTCTCGGCGAGGATCCCGGTGAAGTACTCCTTCATTTCCGCGGACGCCGTCATGGCGGTGTCCATGTCGCCACGAAATCCCAGCATGTCGATCGCCAACCGGTGAAACCAGAGCACGTCGGAATCGGGTAACCCCAGCAGTGCCGCGATGACTCGGACCGGAATCGGCATGAAAACCGCATCGACGAGGTCGGCCCGCTTAACGTCTTTGAACTTCGCGATGGTGCGCTCGACCAGGGGACCGACGAGTTCGTCGTCCCATCGCTTCATCGAAGATCGGGCGAAGGCGAACTCATGCAGCTTTCGGTACACCGCATGTTCGGGCTCCTGCATCTCGAGGATCGTCGGTCCCTGCAGTGGCCGGACGATGTCCTCGTAACAGCGAGTGCTGAACGTGATGTTGTCGGTGAACACCGCCTTGACCGCGTCGAAGGAGTAGGCCGTGAACGTCGGCGGGCCATCGCCTGAGTTGTCCGTGATGCCCATCTCCGGCCAGCCGGCGTGGACGGCCGCCGCCGCGCGCAGCTCTTTGAGCACCGGGTAGGGAGTGGCGTCGCCGTCCGCGCCCATGCCGATGTTGAATCGGTGCTGGGCGTCGCGAATGCTTTCTTCGAGCTCTTCCACCGTCGCGGGCTTCGCCATGAACGGCTCCCTCACTGTCGTCTCGCCGGATTCAACATACACCCTGGTGGTTGGGACCATACCTGATGTAGGTTGAGCGATTGGCGACGATTCGAAGACCGAAAGCACAACCAGGAGTGCTCGATTGACTATTCGCGTAGCGCAGTGGGCGACCGGAGCCGTTGGGCGGGCGGCTCTTCGCGAACTGATCGAGAATCCGCATTTCCAATTGGCTGGCGTGCTCGTGTATGACCCGGCAAAAGCCGGCCGGGACGCCGGCGCGCTCTGCGGCCTGGCCCCGACCACTGGGGTGCTGGCAACGAACAGCAAGGATGACATCCTCGGCCTGGGTGCGGACGTCGTGGTTCATGCGGCGAGCAAGGCGCACGCGGTGGAGACCAACGCCGAGGACATCTGTCGCCTGCTGGCCGCCGGCACCAACGTGATCAGCACGACGTCCTACAACCACCTGCCCACCTACGGTGCAGCCACCGAAAAGGCATTCGCCGATGCATGCCGCGCCGGCGGATCCCGGTTCCACGCGGCCGGCGAGAATCCCGGCTTCATGTTTGAGCGTCTCGTGGCCACTGTGACCGGATTGAGCAAGACCATCGATCGCATCGACCTCTACGAGGCCACCGATGTGTCGGGGGTCGACAGCCGGCCCATGCTGGTCGACCTGATGGGCATGGGCCGGCCGCCCGAGGACGTCACCGTCGACTCCCCCATCATCAAGAAGCTCGATATGGCCTACCGGCAGGCACTCAACGCCACTGCGGACGTTCTCGGTATCCGTCTCGACCGGATCGATGTGTCGGTCGACGCCACCACACTGCCGCACGACATCGAGGTGTTGGCGGGCACTATCGAAGCGGGAACAGTTGTCGGCCAACGCTTCTCGTGGACCGGTCATTGGTCCGGCCGTGAACTCCTCGCCATCCATGAAGAGTGGGTCTTGACCCGTGATCTTCCGCAATGGGGCCTGAGCCCGCTGCAGCGTGGCCAGAAGGCGCCGTTGATCCGCGCTGTCATCAGCGGTAACCCGAGCTTCGAGCTACAGCTGGACGTCGGCGGCGAGGATGCAACGCCCGGCGGCATCCCGACAATGCCCGGTCACCTCATGATCGCGATGAGCGCCGTGCGGGCGATACCGGATGTGTTGGCTCAGCCACCCGGGATAGTCACTGCCCCGGTGTTCGGTGCAATCCAGCTAGCCTGACGCGATACCGACCGCCCGGTGGATGTTGTCGCTCGGTGCGGCGTGGAAGACGTGTCCGCTGCCGTCGGCCAGCACTCGGCGGGCCACCAGGTAGTCGCTGCCAAGCCAACCCTGCCGGATATAGCGGCCGAACCGCAGGAACGTGCCGGGCGCGCCGCTCGCCGCGGGAATGAGTTTGACCGTCTCGATGCCGTCGCGAACCCCCTCTCCGGTCAATGGACGCGCGGCGGAGATCCCGCGTACGATCACCGTCGCCGCGTCGCGCGCCAGCCCCGGCATCGAATGGCCGGGCCGTCGTCCGTACTTTGCGGCGAAGCGATCCAGGAAATCCTGACCCGTGGCGTTGCGTTCGTCGTAGCTGTCGAGTCCGATCCACCCACGGACATGGCGCATCCACTCCGCGTTGATGTGCGCCATCTCGAACGCGGTGGTGGTGTAGCGCGGCGGATCCCAGCCCGCAGCCTCCAGTGCATCGGAGAAGCCCCACAGGCCGTGGCCGAAGCCGACGTGGACCAGCGCATCGGGCTCGCTCGCACGCAGCGCCGACACCGCGTCCACCTTGTCCGCCTCCACCTGCGGTATCGCCACGGTGGCGACAACCTTCAATCCCGCTGCCGTATAGGCCTTCTCGGCCGACGCGAGATATTCTTTGCCAATCAGCGAGTTCTCGTAGGCGATGGCGATGCGGGACCTGCCGTCTCCCAGCATCACCGCGGCCAACATCACCGGTTCCTCGGCCATCGAGCCGTTGTTGAGGGCGAAGCACCACTTACCGAGCGCCCCCTCCGAACCGGATAGCGTGAGGATCGGCGTCTGCGCCGTTCGGTCTACGTGAGCGCGCAGGGGCACCACGTTGTCGGATATCCAGGGACCGAAGATGGCCAGGCAGCCCTCCGTCACCAGATCGTCGAACGCCTGCTCGACCGCTTTGTAGGTTCCGTTCGGCAGGCCTACGACGTTGCGCTGGACGAGCTCCACCGGCCGGTCCAGAACACCGGCCGCCAGTGCTTCGTCGATGACCAGCTGCATTGCCGCAATCGTGTCGTTGTCGGTGTCCCCCTTGGTCGGATAGTCATTGAGCAGACCGACTTTCAGCGGAGCCACCGAACCATATGCGCGAACGTCATCGTCAGCCATAGGCGCAACATACAGCACGCATGTTGCGAGTCGGTCCGATAACCCCACGCGAAAATGCGGATTCCCGATAATCCACTACCGGAATTCTTCATCGACATAGGATCGGCTCGGTTCGACTGCACCGACCCGGGTTGGCCGAGGAGTCAACGATGACAGCATCCCCTGTGAGGCGATATCGCGTCATTCAATGGGGCATGGGCCGCACAGCGACTTGGGGCTGATGCCTCTCGCGGGGTGATCCGGCACCAGACCCGGGCATGATTCTCCAACATGCAAACTGAATGTTGCTACGATGCTGTCATGGCGAAGCGCGGCGGCACAGATGATGAACGCCGGGCGCGCGGTGATCAGACTCGTCGAGATCTCGTCGACGCGGGGCGCACCCTGTTCGTGGCAAAGGGGTACTTCGACACCAGTATCGGCGATCTCGTCACCGCCTCCGGTGTGGGCACTCGGGGTGCGTTCTACCATCACTTCAAGGACAAGTCGGAATTGTTCCGGGCCGTGTTCGAGGACGTCGAGCGCGATCTCACACTGCGTTCGCTGGCCTCACCGCCCACCGGTGCCGACGCCTGGGAGCAACTCGGCTGCGGTCTGCACGGCTTCCTGGAGGCGGCCCTCGAGCCCGAAGTGCAGCGGGTCATGCTCATCGACGGACCGGTCGTGTTGGGTTGGCAGACCCTCCGTGGAATACAGGAGGGCAACAGCATCGCCCTCATTCACGAGAAGGTTCGCGAGGCCATCGCCCAAGGCATCATCGACGACCAACCCGTCGCCGAACTGACTCACATGCTCGTCGCGGCCCTCGAGGAGGCCGCGCTGCTGGTGGCCCACGCCGACGAACCGGCTTCGGCGCGGGAACGGGCGGGCGGCATTCTCGATCGACTGCTGCTCAGCTTTACCCGTCATCCTCGAAAAGCGCTGCGGCGGTGACACACCGACGCTGTTCGGCGGGTTCGCGCCGGCCATACGGAAATGCAGATTTCCGTCTAACGCATACTGTATTTCCGCATTGGTGTTAGCTTCGTTTACAAACCAGCGCAAGGAGAGACATGACGGATACCCCGTTGCGCGTAGCCGTGGTCGGTGCATCCGCGGGGCTGGGTCGCTGTATCGGTATGGGACTCGCCGAGAAGGGCGCGCGGGTCGCCTTCCTCGCCCGCCGGCGCGATCGCCTCGAGAACGCCGCCAAAGAGGCGGGTAACGGGGCGGCGGCCGTGGTGTGTGATGTGACGGACTCACAATCGTGCCAGCAGGCGATAGCCGACGTCGTCGACGACTTCGGGGGTCTTGACGGTCTTGTCTACACGACGGGTATGGGCGTGCTGTCCCCGCTGACCGAGGTCACGGGTGAGCAGTGGGCGCAGTTGTTCGCGACAAATGTCACCGGTGCATCCCTCGTTACCGCTGCCGCGGCGCCACATCTGGCTGCAACCGCCGGGTCGGCCCTCTATCTGTCGTCATTGAGCGCTTCCTACACCACACCGTGGCCGCTACTGGGTGCGTATGCCGTGAGCAAAGCGGCTCTCGACAAGCTCGTCGAGGCCTGGCGTGTCGAGCATCCCAACATCGGCTTCACGCGCTTCGCCGTCGGTGACAGCTTCGGCGGCGAGGGCGACTCGCAGACCGAGTTCAACAAGAACTGGGATCCCGAGGCGATGGAAAAGGCCATCCGACTCTGGATGGAGCGCGGCGAGATGTTGGGTGGTCTGGTTGACGCCAATCATCTGGCAGAGGTTGTGCACTCTGTACTCGTGTGTGGGAAAAGCAGTTTCATCCCCTACCTGACACTCGCTCCGCGCCCGTCCGGCGCGGTGGCAGAACTCCGAAATTGGTGAAGGACAGCTCGACGTGACTCATGAATCCCGCATGCTCATCGACGGCAAACTCGTCGACTCGGAGACCGGTGCGCGCTTCGACAACATCAACCCGGCGACCGAAGAAGTGCTCGGAGGCACGGCGGACGGTACCCGTGCCGATATGGAGCGCGCCGTCGCTGCGGCCAGGCACGCCTTCGACAACACCGACTGGTCGCGTAACGGTGAACTGCGTGCCACGGCGCTGCGACAACTGCAGGCGGCACTGGAGAAAGAACGCGAGGAGTTGCGCGGCGAACTGATCGCCGAGGTCGGGTGCCCGCTGCTGAGCACCTTCGGGCCACAACTCGACGTACCGCTGAAGGAGGCGCTCTCCTGGCCCGCCGACATGATCAGCGAGTTCGCCTGGAAGCGTTCACTTCCCGATAAGGATGCGTTCGGTATGGGCACCCCGGCGACACGCGAAGTGTGGAAGGAGCCGGTCGGTGTCGTTGGTGTGGTGACTCCGTGGAACTTTCCCCTGGAAATCATCTTGAACAAGATCGGCCCGATCTTGGCGATGGGTAACACGATGGTGCTCAAGCCCGCGCCGGATACCCCGTGGAACGCGACCCGAATCGGCCGGATCGTCGCCGAGCAGACCGACATTCCGCCGGGCGTCATCAACATCGTCACGTCCTCGGACCATCTGGTGGGCGAAGTGTTGTCCACCTCACCCCTGGTCGACATGGTGGCCTTCACCGGCTCAACGGCGACCGGACGGCGGATCATGAAAGCCGCTGCCGAGACGGTGAAGCCGACGTTTCTGGAACTCGGCGGCAAGTCGGTGTACCTCGTACTTGAAGACGACGGCGACATGAAGGCGACGGTGGCCGGCAGCGCGTTCATCTCGATGCACGCCGGCCAGGGGTGTGCCATGCCGACCCGGTTGCTGGTCCCGAATTCCCGATACGAGGAGGCCGTCGAGATCGTGAAGGTCGCGATGGAGAAGAACAAGTACGGTGACCCCACCGATGCTTCGGTGCTGCAGGGGCCCCAGGTCTCCAAGCGGCAGCAGGAGCGTGTACTCGGCTACATCGAGAAGGGCAAGCAGGAGGGCGCCCGGCTCGTGACCGGTGGCGGTGTGCCGAAGGATACGCCGAAAGGATTCTTCGTTCAGCCGACGGTTTTCGCCGATGTCGACAACAAGATGACGATCGCTCAGGAAGAGATCTTCGGTCCCGTGCTGTCGGTGATCGGCTTCGACTCCGACGACGACGCGGTGCGCATCGCCAATGACTCCATCTATGGCCTCTCGGGGGTGGTGTTCGCCAACGATCTCGAGCGCGCGAAGAGTGTCGCAGCGCGGATTCGTACCGGCACCCTCGGCATCAACGGAGGGCTCTGGTACGGCGCAGACGCTCCGTTCGGCGGGTACAAGCAGTCCGGCATCGGCCGCCAATGCGGCATCGAGGGCCTGGAGATCTTTACCGAGACCAAGACAGTCGGCTGGCCGGCTCAGTAGGGAGAACCATGAAATCGAATGCGGCAGTTCTTCGCGGCGTCGGGATCGATTGGGAAGTCACCGAAATCGATCTCGACCCGCCGAGGGCGGGTGAGGTCTTGGTCAAGATGGCCTATGCGGGAGTCTGTCACTCCGACGAGCACTTCTATACCGGCGACAGCGTTCCCAACGCCGACATGGAGGAGATGATGAGGGCGGCCGGCGTGCCGGTGCCCGAGTGGTTTCCGATGCTCGGCGGGCACGAGGGGTCGGGAGTCGTTGAAGAGGTAGGTCCTGGCGTCACCGCTCTGGAGCCCGGTGATCACGTGGCCGTCTCCTTCTTTCCGGCATGCGGCAGTTGCCGGTTCTGCGTGACCGGCCACACCTATCTGTGCGATGTCGGAGCCGAGATCTACAGCAAGGAGATGACCACCGACCACACCAGGCGGCGTCATCTCGGCGACGAAGACCTGATGGCCATGATGCAGGTGGGCACGTTCTCCGAATACGTCGTCGCCTCGGAACGATCGCTGGTGAAAATCCACGATTGGATCCCGCTGGAGGCAGCTTCTTTGGTGTCCTGCGGTGTGACAACAGGATTCGGCTCCGGATCAGTTGCCGCGGGAACCGAGGTCGGTGACACCGTCGTCGTCATCGGCGTCGGCGGCATTGGCATGAACGCGGTACAGGGCGCGAAGGCGGCCGGTGCCAAACATATCGTCGCCATCGACCCGAACGAGTTCAAGCGGCAGATCGCGCCGAGTTTCGGCGCCACACACACCGCCGTCGACGCAGGAGCGGCGCTCGAACTCGTCAAGGAGATCACCTGGGGCGTGATGGCCGATCGAGTTGTTCTGACACCCGGTGTGGTACCTGCCGACCTCATCATGGTTGCCATGATGTTGCTGCGCAAGGGCGGGACCTGTGTACTCACCGGCATGGCCAAGATCACCGACATGATGGTGCCTCTGGTGCTGGGCGACATGGTCAGCTCGTGCAAGACACTCAAGGGCGTGCTCTACGGCGAGATGAACCCGCGCGAGGCCATGCCCAGACTTCTGTCGATGTACGAGGCCGGCTCCTTGAAGCTCGACGAACTCGTCACGCAGAAATACAAGCTCGACGAGATCAACGAAGCAATGCGGGATCTGCGGGCCGGCAAAAACATTCGCGGCGTTATCGAGTTCTAGTACACCTGAGCCGCGCCGTAGGCTCACGGCATGCACAACGTGACTGTGGCGAGCCCGGCAATGGCGGCGACGTTGACCGTGGGACTCGCGGCCTATGCGGCGTTGATTCTCGCCGGCATCGCGGTGGCGATCGGTGCCGCCCGCCAGCACCGGCGACGCCGGCTGATCGCCGCCGCGACGCTGGTTGGCGTGCTGACCGTGGTTGGTCTCGTCATCGCGATCCTCAGCAGCGTCGCCTGAGTGGTTGCGCCCCCCGCAAGGGCCGCTACGTGGCGATAAGTCGATGCAATCCTGCCGCCGCCCGATTCAATGCCACGATGTCGTCAAACATCGATTCGCTTGGCTCCCACGACGCAATGATCGACAGAACTGAATCGCGGCGGGTCGCAACGGCATCGTGGTTGGCCAACCCCAGGGCCCGCTGCATCTGCTCAGCGTTGAGCTCGGTGCAGTACGCAGGCGCCCCCATCTGCAATCGCCAGGTGTCGACGACAGTTCCAGCGTCGACCGGGTCGAACCCGCTGTCGTCCACCAACCTCATCACCGTGTGCTTGGCGGCCGGGTCGGTTCCGGCCACAGGTACCGCCAGCCGGTCCGGGTCCCCCTTCGGCCGGGACCTGGTCGCAAGCGTGGTCTGTACCAGCGCATTCCAAGCCCGGACGACCGGACGTCCGAGTTGCCGCTCCACCCAGACCCCCTCGGGAGTGCCGGTATCGATCTCCACAATGCGCGCGTCCCGCTGCGGGTAGTAGTTGGACGTGTCGGCGACGGGCACGTCATCGGCCAGTCGGTCGACGATCCACTTGATATCTGGCATACGGGCGAACGGAATGCAGGTGACCAGTACGTCGACGTCGTCAGTGATCTCCTCGAGGGCGACCGCAACGCATCCCGACTGCGTGCTGAGCTCGGTAATGCTTTGCGGTCCACGGGTGTTGGCGACTTGCACGAGATGTCCGGCCGCGCTCAGCTGACGGGTGAGGGTGGCTCCGATATTGCCGGTGCCGATGATGCCGATCCGCATTGGTTCAGGATGGCACGCGCGCCAGTCGAGCGCGATGACGAGAAAAGCAATAATCATTACCCTGAGAGTTATGAAACGCATCGAGGTCCGCGAACTCGAGTACTTTTTGGCCGTCGCTGACACGCTGCATTTCGCCCGTGCCGCAGAAAATCTCGGAATCGCGTCGCCTCCACTGTCGCGGGCGATCGCCCAGCTCGAGCGGCGACTCGGCACTCCCCTGTTCGAACGGACCAGCCGTCGTGTCGAGCTGACCGCGGCAGGTCGGGTGTTCACGGTGGAGGCCCGCAAGACGTTGCACTGTCTCGACCGCGCGGTCCGTCGGACGCAACAGTTCGCCGAGGGCGTGTTGCGCATCGCGACTCCGCCAGGGACGGGCGCGGGCCTGCTGCGCGAGGCCGTACGCGGCTACCTTGCCCGTTTCGGCCGCGACACGGTGGAGCTGGTGTTCACACGGGATCAAATCTGCGCGGTACGCGACGGCCGGGCCGACGTCGCTCTGGTCTGTTCAGCGGGTGACCTGACCGGCCTTCACACGCACAGCGTCGCTTCTGAACGCCCGGTAGCGCTTGTTCCGGCGGACCACCCGTTGGCGGGCCGCGACACGGTGACGTCGGCCCGCTTGCTCAACGAGCCCGCATACACCGCTGATCTGCCGTCGGTCGGCCTGGATGCCCTCGTTGATCTGGTCGCTACCGGGCAGCTGGTCGCGGTCGTCGGCGATAGCGCCGTCGACCGGCTCGGAGGGCACGTCGTCGCCGTCCCCGTAACCGGACTGCCTGCGACGGATGTCCGGCTGGCTTGGCCTGCCGACGCGCATGACCCTCGCATCCTCGGCCTGGTCGAGGTGATCGAGCAGCTTCACCGCCGCACTGGGGACAACTCCGGCCCAGGCATCGGTAACGGGCTTGCGCCTTCGGGACGTAAGCCGTCGAAGATGATCGCGAGGTAACGCCGCCACAAGTCGGGTGGCGGATCCGGAAGGCCGTCCATCACGTGCACCGGTGCGCACATCAGCAGGAAGACGTCGGTCCCGGTGACATCGGGGCGGATCGCGCCTGCGGCGCGGGCGTTGGCTACGAGTTTTTCCACGCCCGAATGGACCTCGTCGCGGATGGCAATCACCCGGGCGTCGTTCGCGCTGGACGTCTGTAGGTAGGTCAGATCGTGTTGGCGCCGCTGGTCGGCGGCGATGGTCAGGAATTCCAGCAGGGCCGCGCCGGGATCCGCCGCATCCGCCAACCGGTGTGCGGCGTCGGTCAGGGTGACCAGATGTTCACAGACGAGGGAGGCGATCAGGTCTTCTTTGGAGGCGAAGTGCCGAAACACTGTCCCCTTGGCCACCCCTGCGCGACGGGCGATATCGGCGACCGATGCCTCGACGCCACGCTCGGCGAACACTTCCTCGGCTGCGGCCAGCAGCAATTCGCGGTTGCGTGCGGCATCGGCACGCAGGGCGCGAGCGGGTGGCGTCACACTGGCATGCTACCAAGTTGACCGCTCGGTCATCTTCTGCCTACGGTAGGAATATGACCGCTTGGTCATCTTAGGATTCAGCACTGCACCATGGAGGACAGATGAAATTGGCAGGCGCCACGGCTCTGGTCACCGGCTCCAATCGCGGCATCGGCACGTCGTTCGCAACCGAACTCTTGCGTCGCGGGGCCAAGGTGTACGCCACAGCGCGACGGCCGGAGCTCGTCGACATTGCCGGGGTCGAGGTGCTGCGCCTGGACATTACCGACCCAGACTCCGTCCGGGCGGCTGCCGAGATCGCCGATGACGTCGACGTTCTGATCAACAACGCCGCCGACACCGCGGGCGGCAACCTGGTGACCGGAGAGATGGAGGTGATCCGGCGGGTGATGGAGTCGAACTACTTCGGCACGTTGAACGTCATCCGGGCATTCGCGCCGGTGCTCGCACGCAACGGCGGCGGTGCCATCGTCAATGTGCTGTCGGCGGCCGCGTGGCTCACGGTCGACGGCAATACCGCCTACGCCGCAGCCAAATCGGCCGAGTGGGGGCTCACCAACGGGGTGCGCCTCGAGTTGGCCGGCCAGAGAACGCAGGTCGTCGGTCTCATGCCCGGTCTCATCGGAACCCAGACCCTGTACGACTTTGCCCGCTCGGCAGGGATTGAATTTCCCGAAGGCGCGGTCACTGAACCGGCCGCACTCGTCGAACTGGCACTCGACGGGCTGGAAGCAGGCGACATCGAAGTCGCCGACGCGCTAGGTCTGAGGGCCAAGGCCACGCTTGCCGGGCCACCGCAGGTGTTCACCCTGTGAGAGTCGTCATGGCGCTGCTCTCGACAGGCGGCCGACGCGAGTGACCGCTAGGTTGACCTTCGAACCAGTTGTAAGGAAGTGGGTCATGAGCACGCAGACACGGGCCACCTATCGCACGATGGCCGAGGGCACCGCCGAGGATTACCGGTTGATCAGTCTCGCCGAAGAGGCCAACAACGC
>JAEZIA010000033.1 GCA_023416315.1 Actinomycetes bacterium | reverse complement strand
GCGTCGATGCTGGCGGCGAAATCCCGCTGCTGTTCGTCGAGTGCGAATTTCACTTCTTCGCTCCTGCGCTTTCTCGGGGCAGCCCGAGCAGCCGCTCGGCGATGATGTTGCGCTGAATCTCGTTGGTACCGGCGTAGATCGGGCCACCAAGAGCGAACAGCAAGCCGTGCGTCCAGGCGTCGGTGAGCTCGGCGTCGGCGCCGCGCAACTCCAGTGCCGTCTGGTGCAGGGCGACGTCGAGATCCGACCAGAACACCTTGGTCACCGACGACTCGGCACCCAGTTCGCCGCCACCGGCGACGCGGGTCACCGTGCCGAAGGTGTGTAGCCGGTAGGCCTGAGCCTTGATCCAGGCGTCGGCGACCCGGTCGGCGAACGCCGGGTCGGCGCCGCGGTCGTGCCATTCCGACACCAGCCGCTCGGCGGGCGCGAGGAACCGTGCCGGGCTGCGCAGCGACATACCGCGCTCGTTGCTCGACGTGCTCATCGCGGCGCGCCAGCCGTCATGCACACCGCCGATCACATCGGCGTCGGGCACGAAGACATTGTCCAAGAACACTTCTCCGAAGCCGGTGTCACCGCCGAGCTGTGCGATCGGGCGCACCGTCACACCCTCGGCCTTGAGGTCGAACATGAAGTAGGTCAGCCCGCGGTGGCGCTCGGCGCTCGGGTCGGACCGGAACAGCCCGAACGCCCGCTCGCCGAACGGCGCCCGGCTCGACCAGATCTTCTGACCGTTGAGCAGCCAGCCGCCGTCGGTCTGGGTGGCCGTCGACCGCAGCGACGCCAGGTCGCTGCCGGATTCGGGCTCCGACCAAGCCTGCGCCCAGATCTCCTCGCCGCTGGCCATTTTCGGCAGCACCCGGTCCAGCTGCTCTTCGGTGCCGTGCGCGAACAGCGTGGGTGCCAGCATCGAGGTGCCGTTGGCACTGGCCCGCCCGGGGGCGCCGGCGCGGAAGTATTCCTCTTCGTAGACCACCCACTGCAACAGCGTGGCATCGCGGCCGCCGTACTTCTCCGGCCAGGTGATCACCGACAGACCGGCGTCGAACAGCACCCGGTCCCAGCGTCGGTGCTGCTCGAACCCTTCGGCGGTGTCATAGGACTTCGTCGGGAACGAGTCCTTGTTCGCCGCCAGGAATTCGCGTACCTCGGCGCGGAATTCGTCGCATGCGTCGTCGTAGCTCAGATCCATCAAACCATCTCTCGCAGTGTGGGTTTGACCACTTTTCCGCCGGGGTTCCGTGGCAGTGCCGCCACGAAGACCACCGAGCGCGGGGTCTTGAAATTGGCCAGATGCTTGCGGGTGTAGTCGATGACGGCCTGCTCGTCGAGGTCGCTGTCGGGTCTGCGCACGATGAATGCCCGTCCAACCTCACCAAGGCGTTCGTCGGGCACGCCGATCACCGCGGCGTCGGCGACTCCGTCGAGCCGGGCCAGTACCTGCTCCACCTCGGCGGGATAGACGTTGAAGCCGCCGCAGATGTACATGTCCTTGAGGCGGTCGGTGATTCGCAGATTTCCGGCGTCGTCGACGGTGCCGACATCACCGGTGTGCAACCAGTTGTCGGCGTCGATCGCCGCTGCGGTGGCCGCCGGATCGTCGAGGTAGCCCAGCATCACGTTGGGTCCACGCAGCAGGACTTCGCCGGCGCCGGTGTCGTCCGGGTTGTCGATGCGCAGTTCGAAGTCGGCGATCGGGCGCCCGCAGGTGGTGGCCACCGTCACGGCGTCGTCGTCGGCTCGGCACATGGTGCCGAAGCCACTTGCCTCGGTCAGCCCGTAGGCGGTCAACACGATGTCGAAGTCCAGTTCGGCCTGCATGCGTTCGATCAGCACCACCGGCACCGTCGCGGCACCCGTCACCGCGAACCGCAGCGAGCTCAGGTCGTACTGCTTGCGCGCCGGGTGATCCAGCAGCGTCTGGAAGATGGTCGGCGGCCCGGGCACCACGGTGATGCGCTTCTCGGCGATCACCCGCATGGCCTGTTCGGGGTCAAAGGTGAGCTGGGGGATCAGGGTCGCGCCGGTCTGCAGGCAGGCCAGGATGCCGGCCTTGTAGCCGAAGTTGTGGAAGAACGGGTTGATGCACAGGTAGCGGTCGGAGCTGGTGAGCTGGCCGCACTCTGCCCACGCCGCAGGCGCCGCAAGCGACTGCCGGTGCGCGCAGAGCACACCTTTGCTGCGGCCGGTGGTGCCGGAGGTGAACAGGACGTCGGACGGGTCGTCGGGGCGCACCGCCGCCGCGCGGGCGTCGACCTCGGCGGTGACCTGCGCACCGGCGAGGAACTCGTCCCAGGTCCCGGCCACACCGCTTTCGTCGGTGTCGATGGGGATGCGCACGATGTGCCGCAGGTCCGGCAGCGCGGCACGGTCGAGTTCGGCCACCCGGTCCGCGTCGAGGAACCGGCCCATGCCGAACAGCAGCGGGGTCCGGGTGCGCGCCAGGATGTCCGACGCCTCGGCGGCGGTGTAGCGGGTGTTCAACGGCACCATCACCGCGCCCGCGTAGTGGGTGGCCAGGCAGGCGATCACCCAGTGCCAGGTGTTCGGGGACCAGATCGCGACCTTCTCGCCGGGCTGCACGCCCAGGCCGATGATCGCGGCGGCGGCCCGGCGCACCTCCTCGCGCAGTTCGGCGAAGGTGAAGCTGCGGTCGTCGGTGACCAGCGCGTCGTGGTCGGCGAACTCGAGTGCCATCCGGTCCAGCACCGCGGGTGTGGTGCGCGGGGCGCTCGTCATCGAGACTCCTCAGGGGCTTGATACCAGGTGAGCGTCGCCACCGGGTTAACAAAGCAAGTGCTTGGTAGGTTAGCCTACAAGGGTGATCACGGTCGAGGAGTTCCGGGCGGAGGTCCGCGAGTGGCTGGCCGACAACCTTGTCGGTGAGTACGCCGCGCTCAAAGGCCTCGGCGGCCCGGGCCGCGAACATGAAGCCTACGAAGAGCGATTGGCCTGGAACCGCCATCTGGCGGCGGCGGGGCTGACCTGCCTGGGCTGGCCGGTCGAGCACGGCGGTCGCGGCCTGTCGGTTGCGCATCGGGTGGCGTTCTACGAGGAGTACGCGAAGGCGGACGCCCCGGACAAGGTCAACCACTTCGGGGAGGAACTGCTCGGGCCGACGCTGATCGCGTTCGGCACCCCCGAACAGCAGCAGCGTTTCCTGCCCAGGATTCTCGACGTCACCGAACTGTGGTCGCAGGGCTACTCCGAGCCCGGCGCGGGCAGCGACCTGGCCAACGTCGCCACCTCGGCCGTCCTGGACGGCGACCAGTGGGTGATCAACGGTCAGAAGGTGTGGACGTCGCTGGCGCACTGGGCGCAGTGGTGCTTCGTGGTGGCCCGCACCGAGAAAGGCTCCAAGCGGCACGCCGGCCTGTCCTATCTGCTGGTGCCGCTCGATCAGCCGGGCGTGGAGATCCGGCCGATCATCCAGCTCACCGGCGACTCCGAATTCAACGAGGTGTTCTTCACCGACGCCCGCACCGACGCCGACCTGGTGGTCGGTGCGCCGGGCGACGGCTGGCGGGTGGCGATGGGGACGCTGACATTCGAGCGCGGCGTTTCCACGTTGGGGCAGCAGATCCGTTACGCCCGTGAGCTTTCCGGCATCGCCGAGCTGGCGAAGGCCAACGGCGCCATCGACGACCCGCTGATCCGTGAGCGGCTTACCCGGTCGTGGGCCGGCCTGCAGACCATGCGGTCGTACGCGCTGGCGACGATGGACGTCGAGCAACCCGGGCAAGATAACGTGTCGAAGCTGTTGTGGGCCAACTGGCATCGCGATCTCGGCGAGCTGGCCATGGACATCAAGGGCCGCTCCGGACTGGTCTTGACCGACGGTGAATTCGACGAGTGGCAGCGGCTGTTCCTGTTTTCCCGGGCAGACACCATCTACGGCGGGTCCAACGAGATCCAGCGCAACATCATCGCCGAGCGGGTGCTCGGCCTTCCGCGAGAGGTGAAGGGCTAGTGGCGCCACTGTCGGACGTGCCCAAGGAGATCGAGGGCCACGGCCTGCTGACCGGCAAGGTCGTCGTCGTCACCGCGGCGGCGGGCACCGGCATCGGATCATCGACGGCGCGGCGCGCGCTGCTCGAAGGTGCCGACGTCGTGGTCTCCGACCACCACGAACGCCGACTCGGCGAAACTCGGGAGCAGCTGGCCGAATTGGGGTTGGGCCGGGTCGAGAGCGTGGTGTGCGATGTCACGTCCACCGCCCAGGTCGACGCGCTGATCGCCTCCACCACCGCCCGGCTGGGCCGCCTCGATGTGCTGGTGAACAACGCTGGGCTCGGGGGCGAGACCCCCGTCGTCGACATGACCGACGAGGACTGGGATCGCGTGCTCAACGTGACGCTGACCTCGGTCATGCGGGCGACCCGTGCCGCGCTGCGGTACTTCCGCGACGCCGGTCACGGCGGCGTGATCGTCAACAACGCCAGTGTGCTGGGGTGGCGCGCGCAGCACTCGCAGTCGCATTACGCCGCCGCGAAAGCCGGCGTGATGGCGCTGACCCGCTGCAGCGCAATCGAAGCCGTCGAGTACGGGGTGCGCATCAACGCTGTCTCGCCGAGCATCGCGCGGCACAAGTTCTTGGAGAAGGTCAGCTCCACCGACCTGCTCGACCGGCTCTCCGAAGGTGAGGCGTTCGGCCGCGCCGCCGAGCCCTGGGAAGTCGCGGCCACCATCGCCTTCCTGGCCAGTGACTACTCGAGTTACCTGACCGGAGAAGTCATTTCGGTATCGAGCCAACACCCATGACCGAGCAGCCGGTCAGTCGCCGCGACGAGCTTCTGGTGCTCGCCGCGACGATGTTCGCCGAGCGCGGTCTGCGTGCGACCACCGTGCGCGATATCGCCGACTCGGCGGGCATTCTGTCCGGCAGCCTCTATCACCACTTCAAGAGCAAGGAACAGATGGTCGAGGAGGTCCTTCGCGACTTCCTGGACTGGCTGTTCGACCGCTACCAGCAGATCATCACCACCGAGCCGAATCCGCTGGAGCGGCTCAAAGGCCTGTTCATGACGTCGTTCGAGGCGATCGAAGACCGGCACGCCCAGGTGGTGATCTACCAGGACGAGGCCAAACGGCTGACCACCCTGCCGCAGTTCGGCTTCGTCGAGACCCGCAACAAAGAGCAACGCAAGATGTGGCTCGACCTGCTCAATGAGGGCGTCGAGCAGGGTTACTTCCGGCCCGATATCGACGTCGACGTGGTGTACCGGTTCATCCGGGATACGACGTGGGTGTCCGTACGTTGGTATCAACCGGGTGGACCGCTGACGGCCGAAGAGGTGGGTCGTCAATACCTCGCCATCGTCCTGGGCGGCATAGCCGCGCCAAACAACTGACAAGGAGATCGACATGGCCCCCGCTTCAACGGCATACGTCATCGACGCCGTACGCACCGCGGTCGGCAAGCGCAACGGATCGCTGGCCACCGTCCACCCCGTCGACCTCGGCGCGGCGGCATGGCGCGGACTGTTCGAGCGGGTCGACGTCGATCCCGGCGCCGTCGATGACGTCATCGCCGGCTGCGTCGACGCCATCGGGCCCCAGGCCGGCAACATCGCCCGGCTGTCGTGGTTGGCCGCCGGCTACCCCGAAGAGGTGCCCGGCGTCACCGTCGACCGGCAGTGCGGCTCCAGTCAGCAGGCCATTTCCTTTGGCGCACAAGCGATCATGTCGGGCACCGCGGACCTCATCGTGGCCGGCGGCATGCAGAACATGAGCCTGATCCCGATCTCGTCGGCGATGACCGTCGGTGAGCAGTTCGGCTTCACCTCGCCGACCAACGAGTCCAAGAGCTGGTTGCACCGCTACGGCGACCAGGAGATCTCGCAGTTCCGCGGCGCGGAGATGATCGCCGAGAAGTGGGGCCTGTCGCGCGAGGAGATGGAGGAGTTCTCGCTGAACAGCCACAACAAGGCGTTCGCCGCCATCCGTAACGGCAACTTCGAGAACGAGATCATCCCGGTCGGAGACTTCCGCACCGACGAGGGGCCGCGGGAATCCAGCCTGGAGAAGATGGCCGGCCTGAAGACTCTTGTCGAGGGCGGCCGGCTGACCGCGGCGATGGCGAGCCAGATCTCCGACGGCGCGAGCGCGGTGCTGCTCGCCAGCGAGCAGGCCGTCGCGGATCACAAGCTGACCCCGCGGGCCCGTATCCATCACATCAGTGCCCGCGGCGCCGATCCGGTGTTCATGCTCACCGGCCCGATCCCGGCGACCAAGTACGCGCTGGACAAGACCGGCCTGACGATCGACGACATCGACGTCGTCGAGATCAATGAGGCGTTCGCGCCGGTCGTGATGGCCTGGCTCAAGGACACCAAGGCCGACCCGGAGAAGGTCAACCCCAACGGCGGCGCGATCGCGCTGGGTCACCCGCTCGGGGCCAGCGGCGCCAAGCTGTTCGCGACGATGCTGAACGAGCTCGAGCGTCGCGGCGGCCGCTACGGACTGCAGACGATGTGCGAGGGCGGCGGCACCGCCAACGTCACGATCATCGAACGGCTCTAGTTCCCCTCGCGAGCAGACGCAAAAGTTCCGCGACACGCCGACTTTCGGAGTCTTTTGCGTCTGCTCGCGGCGGAACCGTCAGTGGTCGTGGATGACCACGCCGCGGATGTTTCGGCCGGCGAGCATGTCGTCATAACCCGCGTTGATGTCGGCCAGCTTGTACTCGGCGGTGACTGTTTCGTCGAGCAGTAACTTGCCGTCGCGGTAGAGATTGAGCAGGCGCGGAATGTCGGCGCGGGGGTTTGCCTCACCATAGAGGCTGCCCAGCAGCCGCTTCTGGAACAGCGTCATCATCGCCATCGACAGTGTCGGCGTCACGTCGGCCATCGAGGCGATCGCGGTCATCACGACCGCACCGCCCTTGCGGATGATGTTGAGCGCCTCGTCGATCATTCGGCCCTCGAGCACGCCCATGGTCAGCAGCGCCGAATCGGCCATCACCCCGCGGGTGAGCTCACCGACGAGTTCCATGGCCTCGGGCATGGAGGTGACGAAGTGGGTGGCACCGAACTCGAAAGCCTTCTCCCGCTTGGCTTCGACCGGGTCGACGACGACGATGTGCTCGGCGCCGGCCAGTCGTGCGCCCTGCACCGCGCCGCTACCGATGCCACCACACCCGATGATCACTACCGTGTCGCCGGGGCTGACGTCGGCGGTGTTGACGGCCGACCCCCAACCCGTCATCACCCCGCAGCCCAGCAGGCAGGCCCGGGCCAGTGGGAAGTCGTCGTCGATTTTGACGACTGATGCCTCCGACAGCGTCCCGTACTGCGAGAAGCTGCCGACACCGGAGAGGATCCCGACGTCCTTGCCGGCAACCTTGCGCCGGTAGGTGCCGTCGGCCTGCAGGCCGACGAGGATAAGCGCCCCGAGATCACACAGATTCTGGTGGCCGCTCGCACACCATCGGCACCGGCCGCACGCGGGCAGGAACGATGTCACCACATGATCCCCGACTTTGAGATCGCGAACCCCCGGCCCGAGTTCGACGACGACACCGGCCCCCTCGTGCCCGCCGATGATCGGCAGCGGCACACCGGCGAAGTCCCCGGTGACGACGTGGTGATCCGAATGGCACAGCCCGGTCGCCTCAAACGAGACGAGGACTTCACCCTCTTTCGGACCGTCGAGGTCGATCTCCTCGATGCTCCACGGTTGGTTCAGTTCCCACAGCACGGCGGCGTTGGTCTTCATGCGCCGAGTGTAGGGACGGCGGCGGCGCACCCGAGGGGGATTGGGAGCTTCGGCCTCAGCCCGTCAGGACCAGCCCACCCAACGCGATGATCCAGCTGGCGAAGCTGCCGACCAGAAAGTACTCGGTGATGTCATCGATGCCGATACCGCCGTTCTCCCGGACCTTTTGGGCATTGATCTCGGGGAACCGAATCACGCTCTTGGCCGCGACCACCGCGGTCGCGGCGGCAAGTTGGCCGGCCAGGCCGAGGCCGAGGATCAGGAGCCGTTCCATCGGGCCGAGCAACCGGCCGCCCTTGAGCCGATCGGAGGGCTGCGGCTCACCGACGGGCTTGACCGCGCCGACCGAGCCCAGCAGAAGCCGAACCAGTTGATTGCCCGTCACCAACTGAAGCAGAATCACCCCGGCCACCAACATGATTCGGGTCGGCTCCACCGAACCCAGACCCGGCACCGCGGCCCAGTCCAGCCACGCCCTGATCGGTCCGGTCACTGGTGAGCTCAGCCCGGACAGCAGAATCTGCACGGCCAGTGCGGCGCCGAAAAACAGCAGCGGTAGTGCCTGTCGGCGGCCGCGGGTCCGTTCGGCCCGAGTGCACGACAGTTCCCAGGCCACCGCCGCCACCGCGGCGACGCCGCCCGTGAGCAGCTCACCCAGATGCCACAACCCGCACAGCGCGGCCGTCGCGGCCGCGACCACCGGACCGGTGAGCACCGCAGGCCATTGTCGGCCCGACAGTGTGCGCACGATATCGGCGATGCCGACGGCGATCAGCAGGACGGCGACCCCGCTCATTGAACGGCTCGGAGCCGTTCGCAGGCCAGCACCAGTAAATCCAACCCGTCACGCACGGTCCGCTGCGACACCGCTGACGCGCTGATGCCTTCCATGGCCGCCAATTCCTTCTTCGTCTTGTGGTCGAGCAGTCCCCGCAGTAGTCGCGAGGATCGGGCATCTATCGATCCAAGCAGGTGGTCCCGACATAACAGGGCGGCGTTGACTGCGTCGGGGTCCGGGCCGGTGTCGCCGTGGCGGCGGTAGGCGGTGCGCACCGTCGCCAGTGCCGGCTGCTGCTGGGTGGCCGCCGTCCATTCGATGGCTTCGCGCGCCGACCACCAGCCCGGCCCGTCCTGGATCCCGGTCTCGGCGTCGAGCATCTCCATCGCACCCCAACCGATGCCGAAGCGCACGTCGACATCCGGTGTCAGCGCCAGGCGGACGGTCAGTGCGGCGTCGATCGCGGCGCCGACGGTCGCAAAACTGCCCTGGAACTCGTCGCCGACCGTGAACGCCG
>JAEZIA010000250.1 GCA_023416315.1 Actinomycetes bacterium | reverse complement strand
CGTGGGGCTCGGAGATGTGTATAAGAGACAGCCCCAGGACCTGCCGCCGGCCCCGGCCGACCTGCCGCCGGCCCCGCAGCCGGAGGTCGTTCCGGTTGCCGACGACGCCCCCGCCCCGGTCGCCGAGCCGGTTGTGGACGCCGCCCTCGAGGTGCCCGCCCCCGAAGCGCCCGCTGCCCCGGACGAGCGCACCATCACCGTCCAGGCTTCGTCGATCCACATGCTGCCGCAGGCACCCGCCGATCCGGCCGTGCCGCCGGTGCTGCCGCCGGCCCCCGCACCGGCCCCGGCCGATCCGGCCGCCGCGCCGGCTCCCGACGCCAATCTGGTCGCCGCGGGCCAGCCCGCTCCGGTGGCCGACGGCATTCCGCACCTGTCGAGCCCGGAGAACCTGCCGCCGGGAACCAGCGATCAGCCGGTCAGCACCGACAGCCCGAACGTCACGTACCTCAAGGAACTGTGGCACGCGATCCAGACCCAGGAGATCAGCCGCGGTGACGCGCTGCTCGCCCTGACCCAGCGTCCGCTGAACACGCCGGTGACCAACGACCCCAGCCTGGGGACGCCGCCGGGCGACCCGAACGCTCCGGCTCCGGCTCCGGCCGACACCGCGCCCGCTCCGGCACCGGAACTGGTTCCCGCGCCGGCACCGGCTCAGTAAGGCCTCAGGCCGAGTTCACCCATTCGTCGGTTCCGTCGGCGAAGAACTGGTGCTTCCACACCGGCAGTCGCTCCTTGACGGTATCGACGAGTAGGGCGCACGCCTGGAACGCCGCTCCCCGGTGGTCGGCCGCCACCGCGGCCACCAGGGCGGCGTCGCCGATGTGAAGCGAACCCACCCGATGGCTGGCGGCGATCGCCCGCACGCCGGTGGCTTTCGCCGCCACCTCGGCCAGCGACTCGAACAACGTCTGCTCGGCCAGTGGATGCGCGGAATACTCCAGCCGCACCACTTCTCGGCCGCCGTCGTGGTTCCGCACCACGCCCGAGAATCCGACGACAGCGCCCGCGGCGTCGTCGGCGACGAGGTCCTCGTGCTCGGTCAACGAGATCGGGCCCTCGACGAGGGCGGCCCGCAGGATCCGGGTCATGCGCGGTGGTCTCCTCCCGACAGTTGGTCCAGCGCGTGGTCGAGGACGTCGGCGAGCACCGCCAGTCCGTCGCGCACCCCGCCCGGCGACCCGGGCAGGTTGACCACCAGTGTGCGTCCGGCGACCCCGCACACGCCGCGGGAGAGCACCGATGTCGGCACCTTCGGCAGCCCGGAGCGTCGGATCGCGTCGGCCAGCCCGGTGATCTGGTAGTCGAGGACCCCGAGCGTGGCTTCCGGGGTGGCGTCGGTCGGTGATATCCCGGTGCCGCCTGAGGTGATGACGACGTCGGCAGCCGCGTCGATCGCGGCGCGCAGGGCCTCACCGACGGCGCTGCCGTCGACCACCACGCTGGCGTCGGGCACGTCGAACCCGCGCTCGGCGAGCCAGCCGACGATGATCGGTCCGGTCCGGTCTTCATAGACGCCGGTCGCCGCCCGGGTGGACGCGATCACGACCCGGGCCGACCTCACGTGGGGCGCACCCACAGGCCGGTCTTGCCGCCCTCCTTGCGCAGCACCCGAATGCCCTCGAGGCGCGCGGCCGGGTCGACGGCCTTGATCATGTCGTAGAGCGTCAACGCCGCGACGCTCACGGCGGTCAGCGCCTCCATCTCGACGCCGGTGCGGTCGGTGGTGCGCACCGACGCGGTGACACCCACCTCGGTGTCGCCGATCGCGAACTCAATGTCCACCCCGGTCAACGCGAGGTGGTGGCACAGCGGGATGAGGTCACTGGTGCGCTTCGCCGCCAGAATGCCGGCCACCCGGGCGGTCGCCAGGGCGTCACCCTTGGGCAGACCACCGGCGCTGATGAGCGCGACCACCTCGGCGGTGGTGTGAACAGAACCGGCCGCCACCGCGGTGCGGGTGGTTGCGGCCTTGTCGGTGACGTCGACCATGTGCGCCGCACCGCGGGAGTCAAGGTGCGAGAGGCGACGCTGCGGTCCGCTGGTCACCGTTACTTGTTGACGACGGTGACCGCGTGCAGATATGGGAGGTCGGCGGCGGGCAGCGGGAACGTGACGTCGCCGAACGGGGACAGTGCGCCCACCCGGTCGGCGGCCAGCTCGCTCACGGCGTGGTCGTCGGGGTCGGTGGTCGGCCAGCCGTTGTCGACATACCTGGTCTTCTTCTCAGCCACGGCAACATTCTGACATCCGCCGCCCCGGCTTGTGCACACAGGCGGCTGTTTTACGCTGGTCAACAATGACTGAGCCGCCCGTTCCAGGTATGCCGCTTGGCGCCTGGCTGGCCGATCTGCCCGACGACCGGCTGATCCGCCTGCTGGAACTACGGCCGGATCTCGCCCAACCCGCACCCGGCAGCATCGCGGCACTGGCCGCCCGCGCCGTCGCCCGCCAGTCCGTCAAGGCCGCCACCGACGAACTGGACTACCTGCGGCTCGCCGTCCTCGACGCCCTGCTGGTGCTGCATGCCGAGACCACCGCGGTCCCGGTGGCCAAGCTGGTCGCGCTCATCGGCGCGCGCGCCGACGAGCAGTCGGTGCTGACCGCGCTCGACGACCTGCGCGAGCGCGCGCTGGCCTGGGGTGACACCGCCGTGCGGGTGTCGACCGAGGCGGCCGCCGGGCTGCCCTGGTATCCCGGACAGGCGATCGTAGAGGACTCCTCCCGGTCGGCGGCGGAGATCTCGGCCGCGATCGACGTGCTCGACGAACCCCAGCTCGAACTGCTGGACCGGCTGCTGATGGGTTCGCCGGTGGGGCGCACCCGCGATGCCGCCCCTGGCGCACCCGCCGACCGGCCGGTGCCCCGGCTGCTCGCCTCGGGGCTGCTGCGCCAGCTCGACGCCGAGACGGTGATCCTGCCGCGTCAGGTCGGTCAGGTGCTGCGCGGTGAGGAACCGGGGCCGGTGAGCCTGACCGCACCCGATCCGGTGTCCGCCGTCACGTCCGTCGCCGACGTCGACGCCACCGCGGCCGGTGCGGTGCTCGACTTGATCCGCGAGATCGAGTTGGTCATCGAAACCCTCTCTGCCGCACCGGTTCCCGAGCTGCGCAGCGGCGGACTCGGAGTGCGTGAGGCCAAGCGGCTGAGCAAACTCACCGGGATCGACGAACAGCGCCTCGGCCTGGTGCTCGAGGTCAGTGCGGCCGCGGGATTGATCGCCAGCGGCACCCCCGATCCCGAACCACAGGACGGCTCTGGCCCGTACTGGACGCCGACGGTGGCCGCCGACCGCTTCTTCGAAACACCCACCGCCGCGCGCTGGTTCCTGCTGGCCAGCACCTGGCTGGACCTGCCGTCTCGCCCCGGCCTCGTCGGCAGCCGCGGTCCCGATGGGAAACCCTATGCGGCACTGTCCGATTCGCTGTACTCCACGGCCGCGCCACTGGACCGGCGACTGCTGCTGGAGCTGCTTGCCGAGCTGACGCCCGGCTCGGGTGTGGACGCGCCGCACGCCTCGCGGGCCCTGATCTGGCGCCGGCCGCGGTGGGCGGCCCGGCTGCAACCCGAACCCGTCGCGCACCTTCTCGAAGAGGCGCACGCGCTCGGCCTGATCGGCCGCGGTGCGCTCAGTTCACCGGGGCGCGCCCTGCTCGACGGCGACGAGGACGCCGCCGTCGCGGCGATGGGCAAGGCGCTGCCCGCACCGATCGACCACTTCCTGGTGCAGGCCGACCTGACCGTGGTGGTGCCCGGCCCGCTGCAGCGCGACCTCGCCGACGAACTGGCGGCGGTGGCCGCGGTGGAATCCGCGGGCGCAGCCATGGTCTACCGGGTCAGCGAAGCGTCGATCCGGCACGCCCTGGATACCGGCCGGACCGCGGGCGCACTGCACGCGTTCTTCGAGCGACACTCCAAAACACCTGTCCCGCAAGGGTTGACCTACTTGATCAACGATGTGGCGCGGCGGCACGGTCAGCTGCGGGTGGGCATGGCGTCGTCGTTCCTGCGCTGCGAAGACCCGAGCCTGCTCGCCCACGCGGTCGCCGCTCCGGCCCTCGAGCACCTCGAGGTGCGGCTGCTGGCACCGACGGTGGCGGTGTCGCAGGCCCCGATCGCCGAGGTGCTCGCGGCGCTGCGCGCCGCGGGGTTCGCGCCGGCCGCCGAGGACTCGTCGGGGGCGATCGTCGACCTGCGCCAGCGTGGTGCGCGGGTGTCCACGCCGCAGCATCGCCGACTGTTCCGGTCATTGCCAAGGCCGACCACTGACACGTTGGCCTCGGTGGTCGCGGTGCTGCGCCGGATGGACTCGAGCACCCCGTTCGCCAACGTCCGGCTGGACCCGGCGGTGTCGATGGCGCTGCTGCAGCAGGCGGCCATGGAACAAAAGGACGTCGTCATCGGTTATGTGGACGCCGCCGGGGTGGCGACACAGCGCGTGGTGCGCCCGCTCACGGTGAGCGGTGGCCAGCTGCTCGCCTGGGATCCGAGCCAGGGCCGCCCCCGGGAGTTCGCGGTACATCGCGTGACGTCGGTGATGTCGGCCGACGCTGGATAATGGAGCGTTATGAGTTTCAAGCAGGTGGCGTGTGACTGAAGGCCCGCTGATCGTCCAGTCCGACAAGACGGTGCTGCTCGAGGTCGACCACGAGTTGGCCGGCGCCGCGCGGGCCGCGATCGCGCCGTTCGCGGAGCTTGAACGCGCCCCGGAGCACATCCACACCTACCGCATCACCCCGCTGGCGTTGTGGAACGCGCGCGCCGCGGGCCACGACGCCGAGCAGGTGGTCGACGCGCTGGTCAGCTTCTCCCGGTACGCGGTTCCGCAGCCGCTGCTCGTCGACATCGTCGACACGATGGGCCGGTACGGCCGCCTGCAGCTGGTCAAGCACCCGGCGCACGGCCTGACGCTGGTGAGCCTGGACCGGGCGGTCCTCGAAGAAGTACTGCGCAACAAGAAGATCGCCCCGATGCTGGGCGCGCGGATCGACGACGACACCGTGATCGTGCATCCCAGCGAGCGCGGCCGGGTCAAGCAGATGCTGCTCAAGATCGGCTGGCCCGCCGAGGACCTGGCCGGTTACGTCAACGGCGAGGCCCATCCGATCGCCCTCGAACAGGACGGCTGGGAGCTGCGCGACTACCAGCAGATGGCCGCCGATTCGTTCTGGGACGGCGGATCCGGTGTCGTGGTGCTGCCCTGCGGCGCGGGCAAGACGCTGGTGGGTGCGGCCGCGATGGCCAAGGCCGGGGCGACGACGCTGATCCTGGTCACCAACACCGTCGCCGGTCGGCAGTGGAAGCGCGAGCTGATCGCCCGGACGACGCTGACCGAGGAGGAGATCGGCGAGTACTCCGGCGAGCGCAAGGAGATTCGGCCCGTCACCATCGCCACTTATCAGGTGATCACCCGGCGCACCAAGGGCGAGTACAAGCATCTCGAGCTGTTCGACAGCCGCGACTGGGGCCTGATCATCTACGACGAGGTGCACCTGTTGCCGGCACCGGTGTTCCGGATGACCGCCGACCTGCAGTCTCGCCGCCGGCTCGGGCTCACCGCGACGCTGATACGCGAGGACGGCCGCGAAGGCGACGTCTTCAGCCTCATCGGGCCCAAGCGGTACGACGCCCCATGGAAGGACATCGAGGCCCAGGGCTGGATCGCGCCCGCGGAGTGCATCGAGGTCCGGGTCACGATGACCGATAACGAGCGGATGCTCTATGCGGTCGCCGAGCCCGACGAGCGCTACAAACTCTGCTCGACGGCGCACTCCAAGATCGCGGTCGTGAAGTCCATCCTGGCCAAACATCCGGACGAGCCGACGCTGGTGATCGGCGCCTACCTCGATCAACTCGACGAGCTCGGCGCCGAACTCGACGCACCGGTGATCCAGGGTTCGACGAAGAACGCCGAGCGTGAGCAGCTCTTCGACGCGTTCCGCAGCGGTGAGGTCCGGACACTCGTGGTCTCCAAGGTGGCGAACTTCTCCATCGACCTGCCGGAAGCCTCAGTGGCGGTTCAGGTTTCGGGAACGTTCGGTTCCCGCCAGGAGGAGGCCCAGCGCTTGGGCCGGTTGCTGCGCCCCAAGCACGACGGCGGCGGCGCGGTGTTCTACTCCGTGGTCTCCCGCGACAGCCTCGACGCCGAGTACGCCGCACACCGGCAGCGGTTCCTGGCCGAACAGGGCTACGGCTACGTCATCAAAGACGCCGACGACCTGCTCGGCCCGGCAATCTGAGGCCACCCCACCGATGTGACAGCAAACCCCGCGGCGACGCGTTAGTCTTCGCCACGACACGTGGTCAGGCGACATAAGGGGTGGTCGTGGGCGCAGCAGGCTTCATCGGTCGGGTTGGCGGGTTGGCCGTGGCCCTCGGCGTGGGCGCCGCGGTGTTCAACGGCGCGACGGCCTGGGCCGACGCCGGCTCGGGAGACACGTCGACGCACGCCGGCCCGGCCCGGTCGACCACCAGCCAGGGCACGGCCGGCCCGGCCAAGCGCAACACGGTGAAGGCGACATCGGGCCGGTCACGTCCGGCCCTGACGGTCCGCACCCGGGCGACGGTGTCCGCTGCCGCGGTCCCGGCAGCGCCAAAACGCCCTGCCGCACCGGCCGACTCGCCTCTGGAGCTGGCGGGCCTGGCCTACAGCAGGCGCGACACCGCCACCGCAGCGCGGCCCGCCGCCGCGGTGTCGCTGGCGCCGGAGGCGTCGGTCCAGGCCGCGGCGGCGCCGAACACGGCGTTGATCATGGGACCCAGCGGTGTGCCGATTCCCAAGCCCAGCTACATCCAGAACGTCTTCAATCTGTACATCGCGCCGAGCTACCCCGGCTCCATCCCCTTCCAGCTGGACACCCCGGAAGGCCTGTATCCGATCACCGGAGTCAAGAGCCTTCCGCTGAACATCTCCGTCCAGCAGGGTCTGGAGATTCTCGGCACCGCGATCGCCTCCCAGATCGCCGCGGGCAACACCGCCACGGTGTTCGGCTATTCGCAGAGCGCGATCATCTCGTCGCTGATCATGAGCCAGCTCCCCGCCGACACCCCGGTCAACTTCGTCTTGGTCGGCAACGAGATGAACCCCAACGGCGGCTTCCTGTCCCGCTTCCCCGGGTTGCAACTACCGAGCCTCGGCCTGGACTTCTACGGTGCGACCCCCGAAAATGCCTTCCCAACAACGAATTACACCTTGGAATACGACGGTTTCGCCGACTTCCCGCGCTACCCACTGAATCTGCTCTCGGTCCTCAACGCCGGGTTGGGCATCATCTTCGTCCACACCAAGTACGCGGAGCTGACTCAGCAGCAGGTCGATTCGGCCATTGCGTTGCCGACCACCGACCCGAGCCAGAAGTACTACATCATCCCGACCGAGAACCTGCCGCTGCTGGAGCCGCTGCGCCTGCTGCCGGTGGTCGGCAATCCGGTGGCCGACCTGCTGCAGCCCGCCCTGAAGGTCATTGTGAACCTCGGCTACGGCGATCCCCGCTACGGCTGGTCCAACGAGGGATTCGCCAACCAGCAGACCACATTCGGCTTCCTCCCGAACGTCGACTGGGGCCTGACGGCGAGCCTGTTCTTCGCCGGTATCGCCCAGGGCATCACCGACTTTGTGGCCGACGTCAGCCCGGGCGGCGTGATGTGGCAGGAACTTGCGGCACTCAAGCCGCCGACGCCGGGATCACTCGCACCCCCGCCCACTCCGGCCGGCGTCATCACGGCATTGCAGACCGTGATCACCACGACCGCGACATTCGTGTCCAGCGCCGCGGCAGCGCTGTATGCGGCACTGCTGCCGACCGCCGACATCGTCAATGCGCTCGTCACGATGCTGCCCGCCTACAACGCCACGCTGTTCCTCGGCGGTATCCAGCAGGCACTGGCCGGCGACGTCGTCAACGGTCTGATCAACGCCATCGGCCTGCCGTTGGCCGCGGACGTGGGACTGGTGACCACGGCGAGCCTGATCGAACTGCTGGTGATTGCCCAGGCCATCTCGGGCGCCCTGGGCAATCCAGCCAACGCCTAGTCGGCTACAGCGAAAGTATTGTCGCCGAAGCGGTTCCGGGTGCCCCGTAGACCTGCGCCAGGCCGACCCGGGGATTGCCCGGCACCTGACGTTCGCCGGCTTCGCCGCGCAGCTGGCGCACCAGCTCGTGCATCTGGCGCAGGCCCGACGCGCCGATCGGTTCGCCGTTGGCGATCAGGCCGCCGTCGGTGTTGATCGGCAGCGAGCCGTGGATCTCGGTGGCCCCGTCCGCCAGCAGCTTCTCCTGCTCACCGTCGGCGCACAGACCGGTCTCGGCCATGTGGATGATCTCGGCGCCGGCGTCGGTGTCCTGCAGCTGGGCGATGTCGATGTCCTCGGGTCCGATGCCGGCCTCCTCGTAGGCCGCCTTGGCGGCGTAGACCGTGGGCGACACGTCCTCGTCGAGCGGCGCCGAGGTGCCGTGCACCTCGTAGGCGCCGTAGGTCCGGGTGCGAATCTCACTGGCGCGCACGTAGACCGGCTTGTCGGTGAACCGGTGGGCGATGTCGGCGCGGCACATGATGACCGCGGCGGCGCCCTCGTCCGGAGCGCAGAACATGTACTGCCGCAGCGGGTAGTTCAGCACCGGTGAGGCCATGATCTCCTCGATCGAGATCTCCTTGCGGCGGAAGGCATTCGGGTTCAACACCCCGTTACGGAAGTTCTTGTTGGCCACCCGCGCCAGGGTCTCCTCGGAGATGCCGTGGTCGTGGATGTAGCGGTTGGCCTTGATGCCGAAGAACTTGGTGGTGACGAACTGCCCGTTCTGGGCATACCACTGCGGCAGCGCCAGTTTGGCGGGGTCATCGGTGAACGCGCCACGCGGATGCTTGTCCAAGCCCACCGCGATGCCGATGTCGTACTTGCCGAGCCGGATCGTGTCCGCGGTCTGCTGGATCGCGCTGGCCGCGGTGGCGCAGGCGTTGAACACGTTGGTGAAGGTGATGCCGGTCAGGCCGACCAGGCGGGTAACCGCATCGGGATTGGACACCTCATAGCTGCCGCCGAAGCCGAACTGGATGTCCTTCCACTCCGCGCCCGAATCCTCCAGCGCCAGCGCGATGGCCTCGGCGCCCATCTGCATGGCGGTCTTCTCGAATCGGCCGAACGGATGCAGGCCGACTCCGATGATCGCGACGTCGTTGCTCATCGGCTATGCCCCCTCTACCGGCTGGAACGCGAACGTGACGACCTCGTTGCCCTCGGCATCGGTGGCGAACGGCACCATGGTCAGCTCGACGTCCATGCCCCACTTCAGCTTCGCGGGGTCGTTCTCGGTGAGGCGCCCTTCGACGCGCACGACGTCTTCGAGCTGCACCAGGCCGACGCCGAACGGCACGAAATCCTTACCGGTGGGCCCGATGTAGGGCGCCCCGGGCGGGAAGCCCTGGGTGGTCCAGGCGACCAGGGTGCCGCGACGAGGCAGCTTGCGCTCGGTCATCCCGGCTGCGCTGCACTGCGGGCACCGATCCTGACTGGGAAAGACCACGGCCGAACAGCTGGCGCACTCACTGCCGATCAGCTGCGGGTTGTCATCCGGCCAGGTGGAGATTTCGGGCGCAAGGGCCTTTTGCATAACGGCGTCCTCCGTAGTGCCAAGTCGGTAGCGGCGATCGTACAACACTGTTGGCCACCGGCGGAAACCGCATTCTCATCTGAGTGCACGCTCTTATCACGCGAGCGCGGGGATCACCTCGTGCTCGAACAACTCGATTCCGGACCGGTCGTAGGCGGCCTCCGGGAAGTAGCAGATGACGTAGTCACAGCCCAGGTCACGCAGCGTGGTGAGACTTTCGATGACCTGCTCGGGCGTGCCCGCCGCCGATCCCGGCGCACTGACCGTGGTCATCATCGCGTCCGCGGCCGCATCCCCGCAGTAGCCCGCCAGCCGGTCCCGGACCCGTTGCACCCGCGACCTGACATCGTCGGCCGAGGTGCCGAGGATCGCGTTGACATTGGCCGAGCGCACGATGCCGTCGAAGTCGGTGCCAACCTCGCGGCAGTGCTCGGCGAGCACAGCCGACTTGTGGGCAAACCCCTCGGGATCGGAGGTGAAGTTGGTGTATTGCGCATACTTGGCCGCGATCTTGAGCGTCACCTTCTCACCACCGCCGGCGATCCACAGCGGGATCCCGTTCTCCTGCAACGGCTTAGGAGCCACAATCGCCCCGTCAACCTGATACTGGCTGCCGTCGAAGGTCACCTTGCCGTCCCGCCAGGCATCACGCATGATCTGCACACCCTCGTCGAGCCGGGCCAGCCGCACACCCGCAGACGGGAACCCGTAGCCATAGGCCCGCCACTCGTGCTCGTACCACCCGCCACCGATGCCCATCTGCACCCGGCCGCCGGAGATGATGTCGGTGGTCGCCGCGACCTTGGCCAGGTAAACGGGGTTGCGGTAGCTCATCGCCGTACACATCTGGCCGAGCTTGATTCGGGAGGTCGTCGCCGCGTAGGCGGCCATCAGAGTCCACGCCTCGTGGGTGGCTTCGTCGGTCGGGATCGGCACGGTATGGAAGTGGTCGTAGACCCACAGCGAGTCCCATGGCCCCGCGTCGGCGTGATCGGCGAGATCACGCATTACCTGCCAGTGCTTTTCAGTGGGAATGCCGGCCAGATCGAGTCGCCAGCCCTGCGGGATGAACAGTCCGAAGCGCATGGCCCGACTCTACGGGTGAGCGCGCGACCGGACTAGAGAGGCGGCCGCGAGTGCGGTGACGCCTGCCCGGGGCGGTCGGCTACGCCGGGTTGATGGCGAAAATGAAGACCCCGAGACGGCAATCGGCCCCTCCCGTGCGGGAGGGGCCAATGCTCCCCCTTGCCTCCTCATTCCCCTGGCGTATGCCTATAACACCGCAAAATCTAGCTGAGAGCAACCTGAGACGGCGAAATTCAGCAAAAAACTTTAAACCCGTAGGCAAAGGAAATACGGACGAGCGTCCTACTATCCACCTAGGACATTCGGCGAGTTCAGCACTACTTCCACGAAACGGTATCCGCGGCAAATCATGCACGTGCGGCCGAATAGGGCAATGCAGCCAGCAACGGAGGTTGCGAATCGATGACGATCCGAACGCACTGGAGTTTGCTCGGTTCCACGCCCATCCACGTTTCCCACTGGTCACCTCGGAACTCGGTCCGCACAGCGGATTTGCGATTTCCCAGTGCCGCGCTGCCGCCCGCAGCGGTTGACGTTCCGGCAGGCGCGCGCGAGACGTTCCATCCTGGCAATGGCCCGGACGTGCTGTCTTAGTTGGGGGACCCGCGGTACATCGCGGCCACTTCGCGCAGCGCCACCTTGAGCGACTGGTTTCGAGGAAGCTCGTCGACCACGACCACCTCGACCGGCACGTAATGCTTGGGCAGAGCGTCGCGTACCAGTTCGACGAGTTCGGCAGGATCGGGCACCGGAGCACCGGCGATCGACTCGACCACCGCGAACGGGACCTCGCCGAGTCGGGCATCGGGCACCCCGACGACCGCGGCATCCCGAACCGAGGGGTGGGCGACCAGGACCCGGCGAACGGTCTCGGGCAGCACCTTGAACCCGCCGCGGTTGATCGCCCCGTCGGCGCGGCCGTGCAGCGTGATGAATCCGTCGGCGTCGATCGACGCCAGGTCGTTGGTGCGTATCCAGTCACCGCTGATGGCCGCGATCTTGGCTTCCAGGACGCCCTGCTCGCCCGTCGGTGCCTCGCCGCCTGCCACCGGGTCGATGATGCGGACCTCGGTATTGGGCATCACCCGGCCCGAGCTCGCGCGTTTGGCCGCACCGAACTCCCGGTAGAGCTCAGGAGTCCAGGTGCACACCGAGCCGGCGAATTCGGTTGCGCCGTATGCCAATAACACCGGCACGCCATAACGTTGTTCGAAGGCGTCGCGGGTTTCGGCGTCCAGCGGCCCGGCGGCGCTGATCACATATTCCAGTGACGCGAGATCGGCAGGTGGCAGATCGGCGTCCAGCAGCATCCGCACCGCCGCGGGCTGCAGTCCGCAGCGGCGGATGCCGTAAGACTTCACCACCCGCACCCACTCGGCGACGCTGAACTTCTCCAGCAGAGCGATCCGCTTACCGAGGTAGGCGCCGGTGATCAGCTGGCATACCCCGCCGATCCCCCCGAGTGGCCAGTACATCAGCTCCGGTGGCTCCTCGGCGGAGGCGCCGGTGATCGCCACGCTGGACACCGTGTGTTCCAGCACGGCCGTCGGGATGGCGTGGCGTTTGGGTGGGCCGGTGGTGCCACTGGTCAGCACCTGAAGGCCGGTCGAACCGTCGCGGCCGGCAGCGCTGAGCCGGGGCGCCACCCGTTCGATGCCGGCGACACGTTCCACGAAGGGCGACGACAGTGATACCGCGATGCCCGCGGTGCCGGTGCGGCGGGCGGCGGCGATCGCAGGCTCGGTCCAGTCCTGCCGGTCGGCGACGATCGCGGCAAGCTGCAGCGCTTCGATGTCGCGTCCGATCGCCTCGGCCGACTGGAACGAATAGATCATCGACACCCACCGGCCCGCGCCGAGCAATCCCACCACGGCGGCGGCCTGGGGCGGACGGTTACGGGCCACCACGCCCACCGTCGCCCCGTCGGCGACCCCGGCCGCGCGCAGCGCATCCTCGATCCCGTCGGCGTACGCGGCGATCTCGTCACCGGTGTACCAGCGGCCTTCGAACTCGATGCAGGGCGCAGCGCCATAGCCGGCCAGACTGGCGGCCAGCCTGCTGCTGATCGTGGCGGCGGTCTCGGTCACCGGCCCCACGCTAGCCCAGCAGACGCAAAAGTCCCCGAAACACCGAGGTTTCGGGGACTTTTGCGTCTGGCGAACCGCTAGAGCAGTGACGCCGGCGGGTTGAACCGCTCGCCGTACTTCTCGGCCAGTTCCTTGGCACGCGCCACGAACCCGGCCTTACCGCCGTGCGGGTAGCCGACGATCAGCTGCGCGGCGCCACCGGTCCACGGCGGGAAGCCGATGCCCATGATCGAGCCGATATTGGCGTCGGCCGTCGAGGTGATCACGCCCTCGTCGAAGCACTTCTGGGTCTCCAGCGCCTCGGCGAACAGCATCCGGTCGATCATGTCCTGCAGCGGCGGGGTCGAGGTGCCCGAGTTGAAGGTCTCGCGCAGCCCCGGCCAGAGCTGGGTGCGCTTGCCGTCAACGTACTCGTAGAACCCGGCACCGGAAAGCCGTGACGGACGCCCGATTTCGATCATCTTCTCGACGACAGCCTCGGCCGGGTGTGGCTCGTAGGTGCCGCCGGCATCCTCGACGCCCTTGCGGGTGGCCACCGCGATCTTGTGCATCAGCTCCAGGTTGAGTTCGTCGGAGAGCTGCAGCGGCGGGGCTGGGTAGCCGGCCTGGCTGCCCGCATGCTCGATCGAAGCCGGCTCGACGCCCTCGCCGAGCATCGCCAGCGCCTCGTTGACGAAGGTGCCGATCACCCGGCTGGTGTAGAAGCCGCGGCTGTCGTTGA
>JAEZIA010000244.1 GCA_023416315.1 Actinomycetes bacterium | reverse complement strand
ATTCTCGATCGCTCCGCCGAACAGCCCCCACTGCACGCCGGCCTTGACCATCAGGGACAGGTCGGACATCGCGAGCATCTCGATGCGGGTGACGGCCGCACCCACGTCGCCGTTGCCGCCGTGTTCCTTGCGGAAGCCGTCCTCGGCGGCGCCGGCGGCCGCCATGATCGTCATCTGCTCAGCCACCTTCGCCCGGGCGATGGCGGTGTTCGGCGTGTAGTGCGGCCGGAAGACTTCGGTGGAAAGTTCGGCGCGCACGGCGTTCTTGACGTCTCGCCAACGGCCGTCGAGGGCGTTGCGCAGGTGCTCCGCAGTGGTGGTCATGGCATGAAGGTATCCCCGCGGGCGATTCGGCAAACCCGGATGTGGCAAACACTGGTGAACCTGGTGTGTGTGAAGGGAGCCTCCCGTCCGCAAGGGCGTATGACCGGGCCCGGTCCGACACCGTGGTGCGCCGGCGCGTGGGTGGGGGCGTGCTCGAAGGCGCCTGCTCGATGGCGCCGAGCGAAGATGCGTCCGTCACTGCGGCCACGAGCGTTCGGCGCCGCCTGTGCCGTGGGAAATATCGTCGAAGCGATGCGGTGACCACTACGCTGACGCGGTGATTCGTAGCGTCGGTGTGCTGGGGCCGGTCAAGGTTTCGGCGATGGTGTCGTGGCATATGCGCTGGGATCTGCTGGCGATCGTCGTGGTCGCCGCGATCCTGATCCCGATCCCCGACCCCACCCAGATCGACTACGCCTCGGCCGTGCTGTCGGTATTGGGCATCGGCGCCTCGGTGTTCATCGGTTTCCGCAATACGACGGCCTACAACCGGTGGTGGGAGGCTCGCACGTTGTGGGGCAACGTGATCATCAACTCCCGCGCCACCCACAACACGCTGTGCTCGGTCGACACCGGTGCCGCCGACATGGCGGGCATCTTGGATCGGATGCGGCGCAGACAGGTCCGCTATGCCTGGCAGCTCGCCGCGGACCTACGCAAGATTCCTCCGCTGCCCGGTGTCACCGATCTGACACCCGAGGATCCTGCCGAGATCAGCGCCACCGGCCTGATGACCCGGCAGGCCGCCGACATCCAGACCCTCTCCGCCGGAGGCCATATCGACAACCAGGCGCGGGTGATGCTGATGAGCGTCAACACCGCATTGGTCACCGCCCAGAGTGGGTTGGAACGCATCCGCAACGAGCCGATTCCGCAGCAGTACGAGGTCTTCATTCGCGGGCTGGCGTGGTTCTTCGCGGTGATGGCGTTCAGCAGGCTGGACGGCTCGGCCCACCCGGTCGCCGGGGTGGTCATCGGCCTACTGCTGATGGCGGTGTTCATCGGTGCCGAACGCCTCGGGCACTTCATCGAACAGCCGATGCACAACGGCATCTTCGATATCGCGATGTACCGATTCTGCGGCGTGATCACCGGCGATCTGCTGGGGGCGGGGCACCCGCTGGCTCAACCGAGGGAGAGCGCGAAGGCCACCATCTGGATGTGAGCGCTCAGCTTTCGCTGCCGACGGTTACCGCGGTGGCCTGATCGGTGATCTCCTCGAGGCGATCTTCGTCAGCGTCGATAGCGGTCAGATGGCGGCTGGTCCACGCCAGCACACCGGCGCCCAACAGCACCGCGCCTGCGCCGACCCAGTACGGCAGGTGCACGCTGATCCGTTCGCCGAGCAGGCCGGCCAGCCACGGGGCGACGGCGGCGCCACCGAACCGCATGAAGCTGTAGGCCGCCGAGGCGACCCCGCGCTCGACCGGCGCGGCCTTCATCACCGTCTCGGTGATCAGCGTGTTGTTGACACCGATGAACAGACCGGCGATCACCACGCACGCGGCCAGAACCGCCTTGCTGTCGGTGAGCACGGCCATCACGACCAACAGCGCCGAGAAGCACAGCAGGTTCACCAGCAGGACGCGCACGGTGCCGAAGCGGTGTTGCAGGCGTGGGGCGGCGACCACCGAGGTGAACGCCAGACACACGCCCCAGCCGAAGAAGATCAAGCCGATCTGCTGGGCATTCATGTCCAGCGGGAACGGCGTGAACGCCAGCAGCGTGAAGAACCCAAAGTTGTACAGCAGCGCGGTGATGGCGACCCCGAGCAGGCCGCGATGACGCAGCGCGCGGAACGGGTCGGCCAGTGTCGTCACGCGCTGCGGGCGAGGCGTCTCGGGCAGCAGTATCGCCGTCACCACCAAGGCGACCGCCATCAACGCGGACACCCCGAAAAACGGTCCGCGCCAGGAAATTCCACCCAGCACGCCGCCGACCAACGGGCCGACCGCGATGCCCAGCCCGAGCGCCGCCTCGTAGAGGATGATGGCCTGGGCGACCGAGCCGCGCGCCGAGCTGACAATCGTGGCCAGTGCGGTCGCGATGAACAGGGCGTTGCCCAGACCCCACAGCGCGCGCCAGCCGACGATGCCCATCACGGAGTCGCTCATCCCGGCCAGCCCAGCCCCGGCGATGATGATGACCAGACCGATCAGCAGGGTGCGCTTGGGTCCGATGCGGCTGGACACCACGCCGGTGACGAGCATCGCCACCCCCATGACAGCCATGTAGCTGGTGAACAGCAGCGACACCTGCGAGGGCGTGGCGTTGAGATTGTCGGCGATCGGTTTGAGGATCGGGTCGACGAGTCCGATGCCCATGAAGGCGACGACGGAGGCGAACGCGACGGCCCATACGGCCTTGGGTTGGCGCCACATCGGTGGCTCACTCCTTACTGCTGTGGCGATCGGTTACTTCTGGGCAGAGGTGTCGATGTCGTCGAGCAGGCGATGCAGCGCTCCGACGGCGGCCGACAGAATGTCGCGGTCCTCGGCCGAGAGCCGCGCGATCCGCGGATCGATGACCGCTGCGCGATCCGCGCGGACTTGGGTCAGCATCGTCTGACCTTTGGCGGTGATCCGGATGCGGACGGCACGCGCATCGTCGGGATCGGGAGTGCGCGCGACCAGTCCGGCGTCCTCGAGGCGACGCACCTGGGTGGTCATCGTCGGCTGGGAGCAGTGGTCGAGCTCGGCCAGATCGGAGATCCGGGCCTCGTCCTGGTCGGCGATGGTGCTCAGCAGCCGTGCCTGGGCCCACGGCAGGGGCAGGCGGATGCGCTGTGTGGCCAGCCGGTTGAGCCTCGCCACGACGGTCAGCAGCTCAGATCCCAGCCCTGCCTGGTCGGTGGATGCGGCGCCGGGTCGTTCCTGGGTGGGCGTCGGAC
>JAEZIA010000215.1 GCA_023416315.1 Actinomycetes bacterium | reverse complement strand
GTGTCCGCCTGCTCGCTGCGTGCTCCCGGAGTGGTGAAGTAGTGGTCGGTATCGATTGCACAGGAGATCTTGTCGGTGCTGGCCAGCGCGTCGAAGATGCGCTGGGCGTCCGAGGGGAACACACCGGTGTCCTGCTCGGCGTTGATCACCAGCGCTGGGACGCTAACCCGGGCCAGGTGGGGTTCAGCGCGGGTCTGGGCGGTCTTGAGACTCCACATACCAAGCCAACTGCGCAGCGTGCAGGCCGCGGCGATACCGCGCGCGGACCTGTTGGCCTGCACAGGTACGCCGGCGTAGCACAGGTTGGGCTGACGTCTGGTGGGTTCGATGGACGGATCGACCATGCGCGGATCGGCCCAGGTACGCATCACGGTGAACGGCCGGTCGGAGAATCCGGCGGCCTGCACCCGCTTGAGTTCGGTCTCGGCCCAATCGGTGATCGCGTGATTACGGGCGACCTGGGCGGAGCGATAGCGGGCCACGAATTCGGGCGAGAACGGCGGCCCGTTCTGCTCGGCGAACAGGTCCAGTTCGGGATCGGTGGCCACCGGATCGTTCTCGTCGACGACGGCGCCGTCCATCCAGGCCGTCAGCACGTCCGGACGGCCGGGATGCGCGGCGCTGGCGATGTAGCCGTCGGCGGGCTGGAGTTCGGTCAGCCCGGCGGCGGGCCGCATCCCTTCCAGTGGTGTGACATTCGGGTCGACGGCCTGCGACTGGTAGGCCGCCATCAGCGAGCCGCCACCGGAATTGCCTAACAAGACAACGGTTTCCACACCTTGTACGTCACGCAACCAGCGCACCCCGACACCGATGTCGACCAGAGCGTGGTCGAGCAGGAAGCTGCTCTCGAATCCGCGGAAGCGGGTGTTCCAACCGAGGAAGCCGATGCCGCGGGTGGCCAGGTAGTCGGCGAGGTAGTGCTCGGAGAAGTCGATCTGATAGTGGGTCGCGATCACCGCGACCTTTGGCTTTCGGCCTACGCCGCGGTGGTAGAGGCCCTGACAGGGATGCCCGCCGGCGCCGGCTCGGCGCGCCGTGGGGGAGGGCACCCCGATGAATTCACGAACGACTCCGGGAGTGGGCATGTTCGGTGGCCTCCTCGGGGGTAGATCGCTCATAGACGATATTCGTCGGCGTCGATGTGCACGCCTGAATCCGGTGTTAGGTTCGGTTGGGGAAGTCGACCAGGGAATCTGTGGGGGCACGCCATGATCAAGCCGCACAACACCAACCCGGAGTTCGAGCTCGGGGGCATCAACCATGTTGCGCTGGTGTGCTCCGATATGGAGCGCACCGTCGACTTCTACTCGAATGTGCTGGGTATGCCGCTGGTCAAGTCGCTGGATCTGCCCGAAGGCATGGGTCAGCATTTCTTCTTCGACGCCGGCAACGGCGACTGCGTGGCGTTTTTCTGGTTCACCGAGGCTCCGGACGGCACGGCGGGCAGCACCCTGCCGGCAGCGCTGCCCGGCCTGGGCTCGATTGTCAGCGCGGTGGGCTCGATGAACCACCTGGCCTTCCATGTCCCGGAGGACAAGTTCGACGAATATCGCCGCAGGCTCAAGGAGAAGGGTGTGCGGGTCGGGCCGGTGCTCAACCACGACGACAGCCCCCGTGGATCGACGCGCGAGCTTCACCCCGGCGTGTACGTGCGGTCGTTCTACTTCACCGACCCCGACGGAATCGTCCTTGAATTTGCCTGCTGGACACGGGAGTTCACCGAAGGGGAGGCTGCGATCCCGCCCAAGACTGCGGCCGACCGCAGGCTGCCGATCACGGCCGGCTAATCGCGGAACAGCCGCGGGTCGCCGAGCTCGTCGATTATTGCGGTGAGCTGATCGGCCAGCTCGGGTGGTGTGAGTGCGATCGCACCGCCCAGCCACGCGCTGATCGTCTGGCCGACGCCGCCCACGACGAAGTGCGCGAACGCCTTGATCCGGTCGTTGGCGGGACGATGCAGCAGACCCTCCACGTGCTGGCCCGACAGCATCGCGAACAGCGCACCGGATTCCTGCCGCTTGCGCACGACGGTGGCGTTGGACAGCTGCGAGCTGAACATCAGCCGCCCGACCCGCGGGTCGAGTTCGATGGTGCGCACGATATTGGCCATCGCAGCCCGGTTCTGTGCCTCCACCGGGGCGGTCGCGACTGCGGCCTGAGTGGTGGCGGCCAGGTCGGCGACCACCCAGTCGAACACCGCGGCGACGAACTCGTCCTTGTCGGCGAAGCTCTCATAGAAGTACCGGGTCGCTACGCCAGCCTCCCGGCAGATCCCGCGAACCGTGAGTTCAGCGGGGTCTACGTCGCTGCCCAGCAGCTGCAACCCGGCCTCGAGCAGGCTCGCCCGGCGCCGGGCCAGCCGGTCGGCGGCCTCGACGCCGCCGTAGGGGCGTGCCTGCGTCATTAGGCCATCTTGACATTGCCGCGGCCGGGGCGGCAATATGCGGAAACATCCGTTGTCAGATTTCCTCCCGATAGGTGGCGCCGTGACGATCCAGGAACCCACCGTCAGCCATGTCGATCGCGCCGTCAGCGCACCTCCGCTGCCGTCGCGGCGCCGTGGCAAATGGGGGCCCGGCTTCGACGACGGCCTGATGGGCGTGGCGCTGTTGGCCGGCCCGGCGAACGTGATCATGGAGCTGGCCCGGCCCGGCGTCGGTTACGGCGTGATGGAGAGCCGGGTCGAGAGTGGGCGGGCCGATCGGCATCCCGTCAAGCGGGCCAGGACCACTTTCACCTACCTCGCGGTCGCCACCCGTGGCACCGAGGAGCAGAAGAAGGCGTACCGGCGCGCGGTCAACAAATCGCACGCCCAGGTGTACTCGACGCCCGACAGCCCGGTGAAGTACAACGCCTTCGACAAGGACCTACAGCTCTGGGTGGCGGCCTGCCTGTACAAGGGCGGGGTCGACGTCGCCCGCATCTTCATCGGCGAGATGGACGACGAGACCGCCGACCAGCACTACCGGGACAGCGCGGCGTTGGCTACCACGTTGCAGGTGCCCGCCGAGATGTGGCCGGCCGATCGCGCGGCGTTCGACCGGTACTGGCAGGAGTCGTTGGACAAGGTGCACATCGATGACACCATCCGCGAATACCTGTATCCGTTCGCGGTGTCGCGGATCCGAGGCGTGCGGCTGCCCAAACGCATCCAGGAGCCTCTCGAGCAGTTCAATCTGCTCATCACCACCGGGTTTCTCCCGCAGCGTTTTCGCGACGAGATGCAGCTGGAATGGAACGCCGACCGGCAGCGCAAGTTCGACCGGCTGATGGCCCGTATCCGGTTCGTCAACAACCTCGCTCCACGGTTCATCCGCGAATTCCCGTTCAATCTGCTTCTGCGGGACGTGGACCGGCGCATCCGCACCGGCAAGCCGTTGGTTTGATTCCGGCAGGCGAAATCCAGGTATCTGGCTGACAATACTGACCACCCGTCAGCACGTCAGAGGAGTACCGGTGTCGGAAACCAAAATCACGGTCATCTACGACAATCCCACCGATCCAACCGCCTTCGAGGCGGCCTACGAAGCCGAGCAACTCGAAGCCGCTCGCAAATTCCCCGGCTACATCCGGTTCGAGACCTCGAAGGTGTGGCCCAAAGAGGACGGCTCGCCGACTCCGGCGTACCGGATGATCGACCTGTACTACCCGGATTACGACTCGGCGAGCGCGGCGGTGGCCACCCCGGAGGCCGGTGCATTCTTTGAGGCGATGGCGCGGTTGTCCACCGGCGGCGTCCGAGTCCTGTTCTCCGACATCCAAATCTCCTCGCACTGAGCCTCTCGGTGGGAAGCTGCGTGGGTGGACATCCTCGCACTGTGGCAAGACGGCGGCACTGAACTCCGCTGGCGTTCGTCGACTCCGGCCAACAACGGCCGGGAACTGACGCTGTTCAGTCGGCGCACCGGCAGCGGGGCGGCTCCCGCTTTGGTATGCGTGCACGGCTTCCCCACGTCGAGCATCGACTACTTCGCACTGGCCGATGAAGTCCGTTCGGAGTTCGACGTCTACACCGTCGACTTTCCCGGGTACGGACTCTCCGAGAAGCCGTCGTCGCCGTATGTGTATTCGTTGTACGACGACGCGCGGTTGCTGGTACATCTGATCACCGACGTCTGGCAGCTCACCGATTACCGGATCATCACCCACGATCGCGGCAGCAGCGTGGGAATCATCGCGGTGGCGATGTTGGCCGAGGCCGCCGCGGCAATGCCGGTCGAGCTGGTCATCACCAACGGCAACATCTATCTGCCGCTGGCCAATCTGACGGCGTTCCAGAAGGCACTTCTAGACGATGCGACCTCCCGGGCGACCGTGGCCGCGACCACACCGGAGATGCTGGCCGCCGGCCTCGGCGCCAGCACATTCATGCCGCGACGAACCCTCAACGACCCTGAGATCGCTGCCCTGGCACAGTGTTTCGCGCACAACGACGGGGTCCGGGTGTTGCCGGACACCATCAAGTACCTGCACGAGCGGGCCGCCGACGAAACTCGGTGGCTCGAGGCACTCGCGACGAACACCGTCGACACCACCCTCGTCTGGGGTGTGCACGACACAATCGCGCCGCTGAGAGTCGCCGACCACGTGTGGCGCACCTACATCAAGGGAAAACCGGGCCGCAGTCGCTACTTCGTGGTGCCGGGCGCCGATCACTACGTGCAATGTGACGCACCTCGTCAACTCGCCGATATCCTGCGACTCAGCCTGGCCGGCGAGCCGGTCGAATTGCAGACTCTCGGCAATACGCCGGACGGTCCCGTGCTGGTGGACCAGAACGACGGACCGGTCACAGCCTGACCGTTGGAACCTCGCAGAATTCGTCGGTACCCTCGCGGAAGTGCGAACTGACAATGACACTTGGGACATCACCACCAGCGTCGGCTCGACCGCATTGTTCGTCGCGGCCGCCCGAGCACTGGAAGCCCAGAAGCTCGATCCACTGTCCGTCGACCCGTTCGCCGAGGTGTTCTGTCGTGCTGTCGGCGGCCCGTGGTCCGCACTGCTCGACGGCGCAGCGCCCGAGCATCCCCTGAAATCCGCCGAGTTCGGTCAACACTTCGTCACGTTTCAGGCCGCACGCACCCGCTACTTCGATACCTACTTCCGGCGTGCAGCGAAGGCCGGCGTACGCCAGATCGTGCTACTGGCAGCGGGTTTGGACTCCCGCGCCTATCGGCTGGAGTGGGCGCCCGGCACAACGGTGTACGAACTGGACCAACCGCAGGTGCTGGACTTCAAACGTGAGACGTTGGCAGCGCATGGTGCGACCGCCAGGGCCGAGCGCCGCGAGGTCGCAGTCGATCTGCGAGAAGACTGGCCGCAAGCCCTGCGGGACAGCGGCTTCCGGGCTGACGAGCCGTCGGCATGGATCGCCGAGGGTCTATTGATCTATCTACCCGCCAGCGCGCAGGAGCAGCTGTTCACCGGTATCGACCGACTGGCGAGCTCGGGCAGCCACCTCGCCGTCGAGGAAGGCAGGCCGATGGACCCCGATGTCTTCCGTGAGAAGGTCCAGGAGGCGAAGGCTGTCGACGACCAGCGCAGCCAGTGGTGGCAGCTGGTGTACAACGAGCAGCACGCACCCGCGGCGCAGTGGTTCGCCGAGTGCGGGTGGAGCGCCGAAGACATCACGCTGATCGATTACCTGAACACCGTGGGCCGCTCGGTCGACTCCGCGGATGCCGAAGCGGCCAACATGCTCTCCAGCATCACTCTGGTACAGGCGGTCAAGGGCTGACTAGTCCCACATCACCGGCCGCAGGAACCGATTGATGCGGCGCAGGTATTCCGGCTGGCTGACGTGCAGGATGTGATTTCCCGGGAACCAGTGCAGCGCACAGTGATCCCAGTGCTCCCACAGCGCCTCGGCCTGTTCGGGTGGTGCCAGACGATCACCGAGGCCGGTGATGATCAGGCGCCGATCGCGGGCCACCAGGGGTTCGTAGTTCAGCGCACAGTGGTAGGCCGACGCGGCGGCGGAGTCCTCGCGCGCGATCGTGCCGAACTTGCGGCCGATTTCGATCAGCTTGTTCGCCGGCCACCATTCATCGAACGTCGACTCGGGAGTGACCACCGGAACGTTGGGGATGACCGCCTCCAGCCGGTCGTCGGCCGAAGCGACCAACGCCGAGGTGTAACCGCCCAACGACATACCGGTGAGCGCGATGCGTTCGACGCCGGTGTCGCGCAACCAGTTCAGCACCGACCGGAAATCGTGCACGGCCTGCGCCATCGTTTCGGCGAATCCCGCCATGCCCTGCGCGAAGAAGCCGTATCCGCTGAACGGAGAGCCCTTTTCGGCGCGCCGGCCATGAAACGGCAGTGTGTACAGCAGCACGTCGTAGCCAGTCTTGTAGAACCACGGCAACGAGAAGAACAGGCCGTTGAACAGGTACGGCGAGCCCAGGAAACCGTGGATCACGCACAAGGTCGGCCGTGGTCCGTCGTCGTGGCGCCAGTGCTGTGCCCACACAACGTTGTTGCGTTCCAGTCTTTTCCACTGCTTGCGCATGTTCGGGTTCACGGGTTCGAAGTTGCTCTCGAACCGCATGTTCTGGACGTTGCCGTGCGCGATGTATTGGGCGACTGGGTTCGCCGGGCGGGTCGACACCGTGGGGACCTCGGTGGGTGCGGGAAACGACGCCGCCGGGTCGTGGCGGGCAGCGAGCTCGGCGTAGAACTCGAGATTGGTGCGCTCGCGGTGCAGGTCCGATCGCCGGACGATGCTCTTGGCCACCGTCGGCAGCATGGACACGCCGACCAGGGAGGCGATCGCCGTGCGCAGACCGATGTCGGCGACCGCCGACGAGTCCACCACGAGTCGCTGCAGGGCGGTCAGATCGGAGCGGTCGGGTAACCCCTCGTGACCGGCGTCGGCGCCCGGCACATCGGGAACCGGCACCGGGATGGGCAAGTCGACGTTCGACGTCATTGTCGTGGCCTTTCCAGTCGGCATCTGTCGAGGATGCTAACCGGGCAGCCGCCTCACAAGAGGCGATACACCGTTGCGCCGCCGACCTTCACCGGTCGGTAATTCTGTTGTACCCAGTCAGCGATCTGCCCGCCGACGCGATCATGACTGCGCAGCCGCCCGCTCACGACGTAGTAGGCGATCTTGGCGGCATGCACCTCGTCGATGAATTGAGCCAGCGTGGGCACCGGGTCGTCACTCCACCCGCCGATCGCCATCACCGCACGACCGGACGCGATCTCCAACGACGCGGCCGCCTGCGAGCCGGAGGTGGCCGCCGACCACTTGGTGGTCGCGGCGGCGAGCAGCCGCGCCAACTCGGGGTCGACACTGCCGGAGCTGGCGCCCATCATCGTGGCCTTGGCGAAACGCGATCCGACCGTCGGCCACACGTCGGCGGTGTGGGCGGCGTTGGGGATGGACCCATTGTGCGGGGTGGCGGCGGTGGCCACCGAGAACATCGCGGTGCCACTGAGCCCCGCGACCATCGAGACTGCCAGTGCGGCGGGTGTGAGCCGCGGCCACTTCGTGAGCGCCGCGGCGAGCAACAGCACGGCCGCGACGGCGCCGCCCACGAGGAGCCAGCGAGACCAGGTCGGCCCGAGGTGAGCCCGGTTGAGCAAAACGACGCTCCACGCCGCCGCCGCAACCACCATCCCGATCGCTGCCGATCTGCTCCACACCGCGGCCAGCCCGATCAGCGCGCCCACGGCCGGGGCCATGGCGATGGTGTAGTACGGATGCGCCATGCCGCTCATATAGCTGAACACCAGCGTGCACACGGCCAGCCACACCGTCCACATCGTGAAGCCAGCCGACTCGAGGCGGGTCAGCTTGCGCCGCAACGCAAGCCAACCGCCTGCCACGATCGCGACGACCACGGCAGGCAGAAGCCAGGAGACCTCGTACCCCATCTCGGCGGAGAGGATCCGCAGCACTCCCGCGTGGGTGCTCCATCCGCCGGGATGCCCGTGCGACACGGCGTTGCCGCCGCCGACGAGGCGGTCCACGCCGTTATACCCGAACGCGAGATTGAGTACTGTGTTGTCGGTCGAGCCGCCGATGTAGGGGCGCGAATGGGCCGGCCACACTTGGACGATGGCCACCCACCAGCCGGCGGTAACCACCAGCGCCGCAGCGGCTCCCAGCAGATGCAGCATCCGGAGTCGCCACGTCGTCGGTGCGAACAACACGTACGCGAGCCCGAACCCGGGGAGCACCAGCAGACCGGCCAGCATCTTGGTCAGGAACGCCAATCCCAGCGCGACACCGACAAGCACCAGCCAGCGCCACGACGCACCGGGGATCGCGCGGATGAAGCAGTAGGCCGCGGTCACCATGAGCAGGACCAGAAGTGCGTCAGGATTGTTGTAGCGGAACATCAACGTGGCGGCCGGTGTCAATGCCAGCACTGCGCCCGCGATCAAACCGGCGACCACCCCGCGCGTGGGGTCGGTGACGACGCGGCGCACGGTGGCGTACAGGATGGCGACGGCGCCGACGCCCATCAACGCCTGCGGCACCAGCACAGCCCAATCGTTCATGCCGAACAATCGCACCGACACCGCAGTGATCCACAGCGCGGCCGGAGGTTTGTCGACGGTGATGAAGTTGTTGGGATCCAGTGACCCGAAGAACCACGCCGCCCAGCTCTGTGCCCCCGATTGGGCGGCAGCCGCATAGAACGCGTTGCCGTAGCCGTTGACCGGAAGGTCCCAGAGGTACAGCACGGCGGTGGCGATCAACAGACCGGTCAGCGCAACAGTCGGCCACCGTCGCCTGGTGCGCAGCCCAGCACCGTCCGCCGACGTAACGTCGGCCCGCTCGGCAGTGGCTGTCACCGCCTCACGGTGCATCAATCTGCTGGTGCCAACAGGTCTGCGTAACTGGGATTTTGCTGTGCATTTCGTGGTCGGCGCAGGTGTGGTGAAGTGGAAGCATGTGGAATCCACAGACCTATCTGACGTTCGCCGATCAACGCGGACGCCCGTTCTTCGACCTGTTGGGCCGAGTGGGTGCCGAGTCGCCGCGGCGGGTGGCCGACCTGGGTTGCGGTCCTGGCAACCTTACCCAGCAGCTCGCTCAGCGGTGGCCCGATGCCGTTGTCGAGGCAGTGGACAGCTCACCGGAGATGGTGGCCGCGGCGCGGGACTGTGGCATCGACGCCGAATTGGTCGACATCGCCGCTTGGGCGCCGAGTCCGGGGACCGACGTGGTGTTCAGCAACGCAGCATTGCAATGGGTTCCGGGCCACCCCGAGCTGATGGTGCGCTGGACCGGTCTTCTGGAGCCCGGCGCCTGGATCGCAGTTCAGGTGCCCGGCAATTTCGACGCCCCGTCGCATGTGGCCATCCGCCGGCTGGCTGCCGAGGACCGCTGGTCGAAAGTTCTGGGCGACTTCGCTTTCCGCACCGCAACGGTGGTCGAGACACCGATTCGGTATGCCGAACTGCTCACCGACGCCGGTTGCCGGGTCGATGCCTGGGAGACCACCTACATTCACGAACTCGGCGGCCAGAACGCCGTGTTGAACTGGATCACCGGGACCGCGCTCACCCCGGTGCGTGATCAGCTCAGTGATGAACTGTGGCAACAGTTTCGGCAGGAATTGATCCCGCTGCTGGACGAGGCCTACCCGGTCCGGCCCGACGGGCGGACCTATTTCCCGTTCCGACGGATCTTCGTCGTCGCTCAGGTGGGCGGTTGACGTTTCTGCTCGAGCACCGCCAGCACCTGCTTGACCAGATCGTCGATGTCGGCGCCGGTGGTGTCGACCACCAGATCGGCGTTCTCCGGCGGCTCATAGGGGCCGTCTACGCCGGTCAGTCCGGTGAGCTCACCGGCCCGTGCCCGCTTGTACAAGCCCTTGGGGTCCCGCTTTTCACACTCGCTGACCGGTGTCGACACCCACACTTCGATGAAGGGTAGCTTGGCCGCGGCGTTGAGGGTGCGGGCGATCTCGCGGTCGGACTTCAGCGGTGACACCAGCGACGCCAACGCCACCACGCCGGAGTCCGCGAACAAGCGGGTGAGATGGCCGACCCGGCGGATGTTCTCGGCGCGGTCACCGGCCGAGAACCCGAGGTCGTCGGACAAGCCGTGCCGGATGTTGTCACCATCGAGCAGATAGGCCACCTGGCCGGACTCCACCAGTGCGCGTTCGACGGCGACCGCCAGTGTCGACTTGCCGGACGCCGGGAGGCCGGTGAACCAGATCGTGGCGCCACGTTGTTGCGTTGCATTCCAGCGGAATTCGCGATCCAACGACGAAGGATGCCACTTGATGTCATTGCGGGTCTGCTCGCCCGGCTTGACCTCACGGGGCTCGAGGATTGTGCCCGCGCCGACGGTGTCGTTGGAGTGCTCGTCGATCAGGATGAATGCACCGTTGTCCCGGTCCAAGACATAGGGGTCGGCCACCACGATCGAACTGGTGCGCAGCGTGATCGAGCCGATGTCGTTGATGGCCAACTCGACTGGTCCGTCGAGCTCGTCGAGGGTCTCGGGGTCCAGCCGACTGTGCAGCGCCTGCACAGTGGCCCGCACCGTTCGGGTGCCCTGCTTGAGCGCCAGCCGGTCCCCGGCACGCAAGGGGGTGTCGGTAAACCAGCACACCGTGGCGTCCAGCTCGCGGGCCAGCGTCGGCAAGTGCGCGTCGTCGAGACCGCTGACCAGAACGTCGCCGCGCCCCACGTCGATGTCGTCGGCAAGCTCGACCGAAACTGACAGCGGTGCAACGGCGGTCGTCCGTGAGTCATCCAGGGCATCGAGAGCCGTCACCACCGACCGAGTGCCCGACGGCAGCGAGATGACCGGATCGCCGACCGTCAGCGTGCCGGCGGACAGGCGCCCGGTGTAGCGCCTGCGCTCCTCGGCGGTCGGCCGTGACACCCACTGAATCGGCAGTCGGAGCCGGTTCTGCTGCGCTTGCGGCGCAGTGAGTTCCACCTGCTCGAGGTACTCCAGCAGGGTCGGCCCCTCATACCAGGGGGTGTTGGTCGATCGGTGCACGACGTTGTCGCCGTGCTTGGCCGCAATCGGGATCACGGTCAGGTCCAAGCCGCCGAGGCGCGCGGACATCTGCCGCAACTGATCTTCGACTTCACTGAACCGGGCTTGGTCGAACCCGACGAGATCGATCTTGTTCACGGTCGCCACAAAGCGCTTGATGCCGACGAGCTTGGCGATGCGGGCGTGGCGTCGGGTCTGTCGCAGGACACCGGCGCGGGCGTCGACGAGCAGGATCGCGACGTGCGCGTTGGAGGCGCCGGTGAACATGTTGCGGGTGTAGCGCTCGTGTCCGGGGGTGTCGGCGAGGATGTAGCTGCGGGTCTCCGTCGAAAAGAACCGATAGGCAACGTCAATCGTGATGCCTTGCTCGCGTTCGGCGCGCAGGCCGTCGGACAGCGCCGCCAGGTCGGCCACGCCCTCGTCGTCGGTGACCGCTTCGAGGTGGTCGAGTGGCAGGCTGTCGGTATCGTGCAGCAGCCGCCCGATCAACGTGCTCTTACCGTCGTCCACCGAGCCTGCGGTGGTGATTCTCAGCAGCTGACGCGTTGCCATCAGAAGTAGCCTTCGCGCTTGCGGTCTTCCATGGCAGCCACCGACGTGCGGTCGTCGGCGCGGGTCTCACCGCGTTCGGACACTGTTGCGGCGGAGATTTCGGCGATCACGCCGTCGATCCCGGTGGCGGTGGAGCGCACGGCGCCGGTGATCGTCAGGTCGCCCACCGTCCGGTAGCGAACCCACTCGACGGCGGATTTTTCGTCGCCTTGCGGCTGCGCGTATTCGGACACCGCGAGCAGGATCCCGTCGCGTTCGAAAACCTCGCGCTCGTGGGCGAAGTAAATCGGGGGGAGCTCGAGGTTCTCCAGCTCGATATAGCGCCAGATGTCCAACTCGGTCCAGTTGCTCAGTGGGAACACCCGAACCTGCTCGCCCTTCTTGATGCGGCCGTTGTAGAGCGACCACGGCTCGGGGCGTTGGGCGCGGGGATCCCATTGACCGAATTCGTCGCGGAAGGACAGGATCCGCTCTTTGGCCCGGGCCCGTTCCTCGTCGCGCCGCGCGCCACCGAACGCGGCGTCGAACCCGCCCGCCTCCAATGCGTCAAGCAAGGTGCGGGTCTGCTGACGGTTGCGTGACGCACCGGGTCCCGGGTCGGCGACGCGGCCGGTGTCGATCGACTCCTGCACCGACGCGACGATCAACTTATGCCCCTGGCCGGTAACCCGGCGGTCGCGGAACTCGATCACCTCGTCGAAGTTGTGGCCGGTGTCGACGTGCAATATCGGGAACGGCAGCGGTGAGGGTCGAAAAGCCTTCTCCGCCAGGCGCAACAGGACGATCGAGTCCTTACCCGCCGAGAACAGCAGGACCGGCCGGGAGAGCTCGGCGACGACCTCCCGGATGATGTGGACGGATTCGGCTTCCAGCAACCGCAATTCGTCGACGTGGGTGGTGTCCACGGTGGCGGTGTCCGTGCTCATGTCGGCAGGCCCTCTCTTTCCGCATCGGCGCGGTATCGGTCTACCCATTCATCCGAGCGTTGATCGGCTTGGCGTTCCAGCACGGGCGCCGGGGCCAGCCTGGGGTCCTGGCCGATCGCTTCGAGGACCTGCGCGACGACGTCGGTCAGGTTGCGCCACAACACCGGGTAGGGGACGTCGATCGGGTGAACGTCCTCCTCGATGAACCAGTTACGCCAGCCTTCCTCCTGGGCGCGCAGCATCCGCACCACGTACGCGATCGCCCCGGCGTGGTACTCCGCCCTGGCGTCGCGCACCGGATCGGGCCGGCCGCGCCACACTCGGGTCTGCACCGCACGCCAGAACGACACCGCTTGGGACACCACGTCCGGGCGGTAGACGTGAATCAGGACCGGATCGCTGCCGACGACATCGCGGATGGCCGACCGCAGGCCCGCCCCGGAGCGCTCCGGAAGATCCTTGGCGCGGCTCAGCAGCAGGGGGGTCTGGTTCCACATCAGCTTGCCGCCCCAGACGCCGTTGGGGGTGCGGCCGACCGTGCGGATGTAGTCGCGCCAGATCTCGGCGGGGGCCAGATCGGGCTTGCCTTCGACGATCGGATCCAGCAACCGAAGAATCGACTCGTCGTCGGTGTCGGCAAACCACTCCCTGGGTTGCGGCGACATGCTCGTGGTCGGCAGGTACTGGAAGAACTCCTGGGGCTCACCGGCCACACCGGTGGCTCGCAACGACTCGACCAACAGCGTGCTGCCGCTGCGTTGGGAGGCGAGAACCAGGTAGGCGGTCGGATGCGCGGACATGACCCGAAGCCTAGTGGCAGTCAGAGAGCGACGCCGACGTCAAAAATTAAACTCCGAGTGACGAAAATTATTGCTGGGAAACAACTTCATCGTCGAGGCCACGCTCGGAGGCCAGTGCCGACCTACTCGTCAGCGTGAGGCCGTGGATTTGGAAATACGTTTCGGTGTAGCGGGCCGCGATCCGGGTGCCGGCAAACTCCGACGGAATCGCATCGCCGGTCTTCTGTCGCCAGTCGTTGAGTCGGACCGCGAGTTCGTCGGCGATGGCTTCAGCCTCGACGCTGGCATCGGTGGTCAGCAGGTTGGTCGACTCGGCAGGGTCGGCTTCCAGGTCGTAGAGCTCGCGTGCCGGGCGGGGGGTCTTGATGAACGATTCGACCGCGTGGCCCGAGGGGCTTTCCTCGATGTCGAGCGGCAGGTCGAGCAGCGGGCGTTGCGCGTAGTTCTCGATGTAGCTGTACTTCTTGGTGCGGATGGCCCGGATCGGGTCGTAGGAGTCGTGATAGGTCTTCTCGGTGTAGATGTGATCGCGAACCGGGTTTTGCTGTCCCGCAAGCAGATTCGCGGCGTGGGACAGACCCTCGATGTCGTCCCCCGGGGTGATGTCGACCAGCTCCAGCAACGTCGGAAGCAGATCCACTCCGCTGAACAATTCGTCGTAGACGAACGGTCTATTCAGAAGCCGCCGCGGTGGGCGGATGATTGTCGCGATGCCTGTTCCGGCGTCGTAGAGGGTGGATTTGGCGCGTGGGAACGCCGGGCCGTGGTCGGTGAGGAACACCACCCAGGTGGTGGCATCGAGGCCGGTCTCGGCGAGGGTGTCCAGCAGCCGGCCGACCGCGGCGTCGGCGACGGCGATCGAGCCGTAGAACTCGGCAAGGTCGCCGCGGACCGCCGGGGTATCCGGCAGAAAGTCGGGCACGTCGACGTCGGACGTGTCGGCCGGCTCGTAGCGGTCGCGCGGATAGGGACGATGGGTCTCGAAGAACCCGGCGGTGAGCAGGAACGGCTGGTCCTGCTCGATCGGCGCGCTCTCGGTCAGCCACTCCTGGGCCCGCGCGACGACGTACTCGCAGTAGGAGTTGGAGACGTCGAATTCGTCGTAACCCAATCGCGCCGGGAACGATGTTTCGTGCTGCATTCCGAAAAGGGCTGAGTACCAGCCATTGTCGCGCAGTATGTGTGGCAGTGTGCGAACTCCGGCGCGGTACTCGAAGCCGTGGTGAGCCAGACCGACCAAGCCGTTGCTGTGTGGGTAGCGGCCGGTGAACAGCGAGCCACGCGACGGGGAGCACAACGGCGCGGTGGCGTGAGCCCGGGTGAACACAATGCCCTCGGCCGCCAGCTGGTCCAGACGCGGACTGTGCACTCCTGGATACCCGTATACGCCGAGGCAGCGGCCCAGATCGTGCCAGTGGACGATCAGCAGGTTGTCCTGGGTCACGCATGCCTCCGTTCGGCTCGTCGAGGTCTAGCTTGCCTCGTCGGCTGACGGTGCCTGCATCCGGTGTCGAGCGCAAGGGTTATTCACCACCGGAGTTTGGTCGTCGTGCGGGTCACGGGTTGTGTGGTACTCCGACCGCGCGATAGACGTATTCCGGCGGGACGTCGAATGCCAACTGCCGGGTGGGCAGGCGATTGAGGACATCGTCGGGGAGGTCGACTTTGTAGGTGAGTGACAAGTGCCCGCTGAACTGCGGGTCGACATCGGCGACGTCGACGGCCAAAGCGACTCCGCCGGCCGATATCTCGACCTTGACCGCGCCTTCCTGCCGGTCACTCCATCGGGCGTCCATGGTGCGTCCGGCCACTTTGGGCACGCTCGACAGCGTCGCGACGGCGCGCTGCGAGGTGAAGACCAGTGATCCGACGTAGCTGGCGACTGCCCCGTTGGCGCGCAACCCCGGGACCTTGCCGCTGAAGCGACGGGTGACCGCGACGTAGTCGGCGAGGTAGATGATGCCCTCGCTCTCGAATTCATCGCGCATCGCTCGCGGGAGCTTGCCGATGCCGAATAGTCGGCGTAGGAAAACAGCCACCCCGACGATGGTGCCAGACACCCGTGGTACTGAAGAAGGGATGGCATCGAAAAAATCGTGGGTGATTGCATCGGTCGTCGTCGCCGTAGCGATCTACGCGGCGATGTGGGTCGGCTATGCGCTGAACTGGGGTTGGCTGGACGTGGTCGACACCGACCTCCTTCAGGCTGCGCACAACATCGGGGCCAAGAATCCCGGTTGGGTGTCGTTCTGGGTGGTGTTTTGCGTGGTGTTCGGGCCGAACGGGTTCCGGGTGGTTGCGCTGGCGTTGATCATCGTCGCGCTGATCCGCCGGAAGCTGTCCACCGCGCTGTTTCTGGTGGTCAGCGTCGGAATGATGGGGCTGGTCGTGGTGGGCGCGAAGTTCCTCGCCGGTCGGCCGCGCCCGGCGACGGCGCTGGCCCACGGGTCGTCGACGTCGTTCCCGTCCGGGCACGCGCTGGGCGTGATGGTCGGCGTGCTGGCCCTGTTGACGGTGGCGTGGCCGCATCTGTCGCCGCGGCTGAAGCTGTGGCTGAGCGTCGTCGGGGGCGCGCTGATCTTCGTGGTCGGTGCGGCGCGGGTGGTGCTCAACGTCCACCACCCGTCCGATGTGCTGGCCGGGTGGGCGCTCGGCTACCTCTTCTACCTGCTGTGCGTGCGGCTGGTGCCGCCGCGCCCGCTCACGTCAGCGGCCGAAACACCGGCAGCACTCGATAGCGTGCGGTGAAGCTGGCCTTGTCATAGGTGTCGCCGACCTCGCCGTCACGCGCCAGCGGCGTCGGTCCGTCGACAGCCTCGAACGAGAACTCCGGCGCCTGGATCTCGTGGTAGAGCGGGCTGCGTTCCAGGCGGCCGAGCGCGACGGCGGCGAGGATGCGCAGCCGGCTGAACCGCTTGCCAGTCTCCAGAATGCGGACGTCGAGCAGCCCGTCGTCCATGCGGGTCCGCCGGGCGGGTGCGAAACCTGATGGCAGATAGACGGAATTGCCCAGGAAGAACAACGACGTCTGAAGTGTCTTGTTGTCGAAGCGGATTCGAACCGGGGTTCCGTGGCGCAGGGTGTGCAGCATCGCGTAGAGACCCGCCAACGGTTTACCGATCTTGTGTTCGAGCTTTTCTCGGGTTCGCACGAACATGGGGTAGGCCCCGATGCTGGCGGTGTTGATCACCATCTGGTCCTCGTTGAGGCAGACCAGATCGACGCAGGACACACTGCCGGAGCGGATCGCCGTCACGGTGCGATCGACGGTGTCACAACCGATGTCCTTGGCGAAGTGGTTGAACGTCCCGGACGGGAAGACCGCCAGCGGCAGCCCGGCCGAGATCGCCACGGTGGCCGCGCACGACACCGTCCCGTCGCCGCCGCCGACCCCGAGCACCTGGGCGCGTTGGGCGGCCTCTTTCAGCACGGTCTCGGGGTTGTCGTCCTCGCCGAGCTCGACGATCTCGGCCTTGGGCAGCTTCTCGCGGACCTCGTCGATGACCCGGGTACCGGTACCGCTGCCCGACGCCGGGTTGATGACCAGCACCACGCCCTCGCCTTCGGGGCGTTCGGGGGTGTCGACCAGCAGCGGCTCGGTCGATGGCAGTTTGGCGGGCACGATGGGCGGGACCAGCCGGCCGCCGAGCACGGCGATCGCGGCGCCGATACCGAACCCGGCGAAGACGTCGCCGGGGTAGTGCGCGCCGGTGGCCACTCGGGATAGGCCCACCAGGCCCGCGAGCAGGGCCAGGCCCAGGCCCAACGGCGGAGTCTCCAGACCGACGGCGACGGCGAAGGCGGCCGCGCTGGCCGAATGCCCGGAGGGAAGCGAGTTCGACGTCGGCATTCTCCGGGCCTGGCGCACCAGCGGCACCAGGGTGCGGTTCGGGCGGGGACGCTTCCAAATCCGCTTGGCGAACTGGTTGGTTACCAGGCTGGTGACGGCCAGCGTGGCCACCCCGCGACCGGCGCCGCGGCGCACCGACGGAGAGCCCGTCGCCGCCATGGCCGCTGCGATGGCGAACCACAGCTTGGAGTGGTCGGCGGCACGGGTCAGGATCGGCATCGCCTTATCCAGCAGCAAGCTCGGTGACTCCGCGACGGCCTCGAACACCTCGCGGTCCAGCGTGCCCAGCCCGCCCGTGATCTGACGGATGCCCTGACCCTCTAGCAAGCTTCGCGATGTCATCGCTCCAAGGTAGCTGGATCAGGACTTGGGCTCGCCGGATGCCTCGTCCGTGGGCTTGCTGTCGGGAAGAAGGATGCGCCTGGTGGCGACCGGCTTGCCGTCGACCTTCTTGGTCACCTGAGGGTTGGCAGGTGGCGGGGCGGTGATGCGGCCTTGCACCGGTGCGCCGTTCTTCACGGTCGGAACCGACACCCGCTTGGTGTCGGTCTTGGCGTCCTTCTCCGATCCGGCGGCCCCGTGCATCGCACCGGGCGGGATCATCGGCATGCCGCCCATCCCACCGACGGGCGCCGAGGCCGGTGCGGCCACCCGTGGCGGCGGGGTCACGGTGTTGGCCGACGACGGCGACGTGCCCGGGGAGGGAACCGGGGGCGGGCCGAGCATCGCGGTCGGTGTGGTGCCACCGATACCGCCGCCCCCGCCGCCGGAACTGCCACCGCCAGAACCCATTTCGCCCATCGTCTCACCGAAATCGCCCAGCGCCGGGTCGGTGAGGCTCGCCTTGTCGAGCTGCGCGGAGGCACCGCCGGCCTGCTGCATCATGCCCATGCCGGTCTGCATCGCTTGCTGTGCGCCCTGGGCCAGCTGTTGGGGGATCTGGGCAAGCGGTTGCAGGGCGCCGCCCATCGCGCCGGCTAACGCACCAGCAAGCTGGGAGGCCATCTGCGGAAGCTGCTGGGCCATCTGGTCGGCTTGGCCCTGCCCGGCGACGCCTTTCATCTCGGCGCTGGCCTGCTCGTCCTGGGCGGGGAACTTCGCGGCCGCTTCGGCGGTCTTGGAGTCACGCTTGGCGTGTTCCTCGATGCTTTCGCTGTTGTCCTTGGGGTCACCGAGATTGGCGGCCAAGCCGAGGACACGCAGCAGTTGCTCGATGGGGGTTACTCCCGCGACGAGCGGGTCGGAGCTGATGGGCGGTGGAGCGAGATTCATGCCGTTGGCCGCCTGGTACTGACCCGCGTTCGCGTTGAGCTGTCCACCCGTCATCGGTGCACCTCTCCCTTCAGCGCCAGGTTCAGGGCCTGAAACCACGCGAAGTGGTAGTTGGCAGCAGTTTTTTCACCCTTGATGAGGGCGTCGATGGTCGCCAAGAGCTGCCAGTTGCCGACGATAGCCGCGTCCACATGATCGGGGTAGTCACCCATGACCTGGGCTGCGACGGTGGCCAGGTGATCGCGCAGCAGGTCTACTTCAGAGTCGAGGTAGCCGGTGCCGGTCGATGCCGCTTTGGCCAGGGTGTGGGCGAGGCGGGGCAGCCCGTCGCGCCACTTGGTGGCTTGGGACAATTCCCAGCCGAGGTCCTCGACCTGCTGGGTGTCGCGGGCGCGGATGGACATCTGGGTGGGGTCGACGTCCTCGGCGGGCGGGAGGTATTGGCCAGGCATGTAGGCGGCGGTGAGAATGGTCTCGCCGAGGAGGGCATCGAGTGACTTGCTGCGGCTGCCCGGCTTCAGAAGCTTGATACCGGTAGGTATTTCGATGTGCGGGGGGATCCAGCCGCTGGCCAGATCGGTGGCCAGAACGGTGTCGCCGTCATCGCGGTCGCCGATGGCCCAGCGCAGCTTCGGTTCTTGGCGGGCGACGGCGTCGAGGAGTCGGGTGAGCCGCTGCTGGGCCTGAGTCTGTACGGCGCTGGCGCCGGCCATGGCGCCGGTAGTTGTTGCGGCAAAGGCGTTTTCGGTGAGGCCAGCCGGTGTGGTGGCTGCGGTTGCGGCCGTGGTCGGTGCTTGGCGGACGACGGCGGGTTGGTTGAGTTGCGCGCCGGTCGAGGGGTGGACGGGTGCGGATGCGGGGGAGGCGGCAGTGGGCATCGCCGGTGGGCTTGCTGGTGCGGTCGCGGCGGGTGGGCGAAGGTCTGCGCCGTAGGCGGGCAGCGGGCCTTGCGGGGCGGCGGGTGCGGCAGTGGACGGCATGATGGGGGCCGCTTGGGCGGACGGGGCCGCGACGTAGGCCTGAGGTGCCTCGGGCTGAGGGGCTACGGGTGCTTGCGCTGCGTCGTAAGTCGGTGCGGCGTGGGCGGTTTCGAAGATCGGTGCGGCCGTGGGTGTGGTGGGCGCCATCGGGGGCGGGGCCATGCTCTCGGTGTGTAGCGGGGCCTGCGGTTGCATCGCGTGCGCCGCACTGCTGGAGAGCGCCTCGGTGCCTGCCGACATCGGCGTGCCGGTCTGCGAGCCGGCGTTGAAGTTCTGGGCGAAGCCTTCGGGGGAGAGGGCGTGGGTGGGGGCGGTGTGTAATGCAGGGATGCCGGGCTGCCCGGTGCCCACCCCAGTTGCTGGCTGCGAGACTGTGCCGACGCCCGAGCCGCTCGGCACAGCCGGCGTCGGCAAACCCGCCTGGGGTGAGGTTGTGGGCACTGGCGGTGCCGCCGACGGGCCTTCGGCCCTGGCATAAAGCGCGGCGTCGGAAGCGCTGACATGAGGGATTGAACCTTGAGTACCCGCGGGCTGGCTTTCTGCCTCCGCGTATACTGACCTCGAAGTATTCTGCAGGGCAGTCGGATTCATCGGGCTGGGATCGGCCGCAGGCCGGGCCTCAGCATTTCCATAAAGGCTCGACGAGCCAGGCCTCGGTCCAATCGGCGGATGCTCGTCCAGCATTTTTGTCACTTGCCTCTGTACTACATCCTCATTAGGTGATCCGAATTCACCGTCGACGTAGACTCCGTTGGACTCCGCGAAATTATGCGCCGAGGTGTCGATGCCTTGCCGGTTGAGCACTGCTTGTATGGCGCTCGAAACTGTCGCGCTGTGCGTCGCAGCTTTGGCGTTGGATTCGGATTGCGACGAGACCACGACTTTGACGATTCTGCCGATCTTCGCTGCAACCGGTTCGGACGAGTTTTGGATCTGCGTTATTTCCGAGTTTCCGCGTGCTGCGATGTCTGCGAGATCGGAGCGTAGTTGCTCAGTTGATTGCTGTGCTGTCTTGTAGCTCTCTGCTATCGCCCCGAATTTCGACGCGAGATCTCGCGACTGCCTTTCGCCAGATTGGAATGCCGCTCGAGTGTCCTCCGCGGTGATGCCCTCTTGGCTCCCGAGCGCGCCGGTCCGGGTGCTCTGAAGGACGTCGGCATATGCATCGAACGCATGACCCGTGGCAGATCTGTTTGCCATCGCTGACTGGAGTGTGATTAGTGAGGCAGCGCCAGGCCATTGATGGCCTACGAGAAGCGGCGACCATTGGCCTGGCGGAAGATCTGTCACTTGCAGACCTCGGATATTTTCGATGTGAGGGAATCAGCATTGTGGTAGTCGGCGTCTAGCGTTGCCCTGTCGGCATTCCCTATTTGATCTAGAAGCATGCTTTGATACTGCTTAGCCAATGATGAAACTGGCACCGCCAATTCAGCGGGCGTCGCCGGTTGCTCATTAAGCATCTCCATTAGGTATGTGGCGGCGGCATGAATCGCTATACGAC
>JAEZIA010000169.1 GCA_023416315.1 Actinomycetes bacterium | reverse complement strand
AGGCCTGGATCACCAACGGCGGTAAGTCCAGCTGGTACACGGTGATGGCGGTGACCGATCCGGACAAGGGCGCCAACGGTATCTCGGCGTTCATCGTGCACATCGACGACGAGGGCTTCACGATCGGCCTCAAGGAGCGCAAACTCGGCATCAAGGGCTCGCCGACCACCGAGCTCTATTTCGAAAACTGCCGAATTCCGGGCGACCGGATCATCGGTGAGCCCGGCACCGGGTTCAAGACGGCGCTGGCGACACTGGATCACACCCGCCCGACGATCGGCGCGCAGGCCGTCGGCATTGCGCAGGGTGCGCTGGACGCGGCGATTGCATACACCAAGGAGCGCAAGCAGTTTGGCCGCCCGGTGGCCGACAACCAGGGCGTCCAGTTCATGCTCGCCGATATGGCGATGAAGGTCGAAGCGGCCCGGCTGACGGTGTATTCGGCGGCTGCTCGCGCCGAGCGCGGTGAGCCCAATCTCGGGTTCATCTCCGCGGCGTCGAAGTGCTTCGCCTCCGACGTCGCCATGGAGGTCACCACCGACGCGGTGCAGCTGTTCGGCGGTGCCGGCTACACGGTGGACTTCCCGGTGGAACGAATGATGCGCGATGCCAAGATCACTCAGATCTACGAGGGCACCAACCAGATCCAGCGGGTCGTGATGTCCCGCGCGCTGCTGCGCTGACTCAGTCCGCGGGACGCAGGTGGGTGATGTCACCCGCCGACACCGTGACCACCTCGGCGCCGGTGTCGATGTGTAATCGGCCGAAGGTGTCCACATCGACTGCGGTGCCGGTGATTTCGCGATCGCCGGGTAGCAGCGCCCGGACCCGGCTGCCCAGGGTGGTGCTGCGCTCCCGGTAGTCCTCGACCAGTGCCGGATCGGGTCCCTGTGCGCTCTGCCACCTTTCGATACGGGTGGTCAATTCACGCAGAATCGCCGCGGCGAGGACATCGCGGTCCAGCATCGTGGCGCCGAGCATCTGCAACGACGTAGCCCTGGGGTCCGGTGCCTCCTGCGCGGTCAGCGTGACGTTGAGGCCCAGCCCCACCACGATGACCGGGTCAGGGGCGGCGACCTCCGCCAGGATCCCGGCGAGCTTGCCGGTGTCCACCAGAACGTCGTTGGGCCATTTCACCCCGGCCGCGATCCCGGTGGTGGCCCTGACCGCGTCGACCAGAGCCACGCCGGTGAGCAACGGCAGCCAGCCCCAGCCCTCCGGGGCGACGGTGTCGGCGCCGACGCCGATCGACAGGGCGATCTGCGAGCGCGCCGGGGCCGACCAGCTGCGCCCGTTGCGGCCACGGCCGGCGCTCTGGTGCTCGGCGAGCAGCACCGCGCCGCGGATGTCCTCGCCGGCGGCGTGCCGGGCGAGTAGATCGGCGTTCGTCGAGCCGGTCTCCTCCACGACATCGACGCGCTGCACGGGAAGTCCGGACAGGGACCCGGGATTCAGGGGGGTACGGATCACCCATCGAGCCTAGTGGGTCAGCTCATCGCGTAGCGGAGTCCCCAGCTACCATAGCTGGAACCAGCATTGCTGCCGATCGGGCTGGCTGCCAACGAGTTTGCGCCGACGCCGATCTGGTCGACGATGATATTGGTGGCGGGATCGATCACCGACACAGTGCCTTTGCAGCCGTCGGCGTTCGAGGACGCGGAACCCTCATTTCCCAATCGTCCTGAGGAGTCTGTTGATGTCGCACCGTCGCTGGTCTGGCTCATTCGGCAAAAATCTGAAGTTCTTGCTGGCCTGATGGATGGGAATCGCCTGCTGGTAGAGATCGGCGCACGCCTTGGGGGTGACAGGCACGGGCTTGTCGGGCTCAGCGGCGTTGGCTGCCGAGATCGTCATGACGAACGCTCCCACGCTGGTCACTAGGACCGTCGCGGCGGCCGCGTACCGCGGTCGCGGAGATCCACCGTGGTCAGCCGGCGATCGCCTCAGTGCGATCCCGAGCCCAACCAGGAAAAGACCAAGAAGGAAGCTAGAGATCAACAGCGCGAAAAGAAGGCTTCCCGACGTGGCACGGACAAAGATGAGCTTCCAGATTCTGATCGCCAGCGCGATGTTCACGATCGTCACGCACACGCCGAGCCCGATCGCGAGCCAGGACGCGAAATTGTCCGCACCGCGCTTGCTCCTCGACCGCGGAGGCGACGTGCTTTCCGTATCGCCAGTCACCGCCGTCTCGGTTGTCTGGGTCGTGTCCGTATCCTCGGCGTGCATTGCCACCCCTGCCTCCCAACAGTGATCCCGGCCGATCTGTTGCCAAGCGTGTCACGCCCGCCCACGTCTCGGGACGGTTTCGCAATCCCCGGAATTCATCGAGGGGTCGCTGGCAATTTACTGTGGGGCAGATAATGATTCGTGCTTACCGCAGGACTCGGGTCACCTTCTCGGCGGTGCGGCGCCGGTCCAACACGGAAGGGTCCGGGTTGGCCACCTGCACCAGCGAAGCGCCCGTGGCGAACACCGCGAGAAGGTGGGCGACCACCTCGTCGGCGGAGTCCCACGGCAGCGTCGAGAGCACCCGGTCGCTCGCCGTGATGCCTGCGGCCGTGGCGGACTCGGAAGCCGCGGCCAGCACCTCGTCGGCCGTTCGGCCTTCCAGTGCCGGACCCGGACGCGGCTCGGCGGTGTACTGGTCGCCATGCACTCGCACCGCGGTCGCGTAATCGGTCACCCCGATCGGCAAATCGGGCGCGGGCTTGCCGAACGGATCGAGGGACAACACGGCGACCTCGCCGCCCGCCACCGCGTCATCGGCCTCGTCCAGTCGCTGCGCGGTGCACAACGCCACGTCTGCCGGGCCGGACAGCACCGCCTCCGCGCCGATCCACCACACACCCAGCAGCACCGCGGCGGTCTGCCAGTGCGCGGGCAGTAATACCGCGACCCGGGTGCCCGGCCCGGCGCCGAGTTCGTCGCGTAACAGGTTGGCGGTCTTGGCCGCCCAATTGGCCAGCGTCACCGTCGACAGCTCGATGCGTTCACCGGTCGCGTCGTCGTAGTAGGTGATGCGGGGACCCATCGGGTCGGCGCGCAGCAGCGGATCCAGTACTGCCGCAGTCACATTCGTCATCAGTTGACACACTTGGGGTCATCGGACCCCGCGGTGATGATGGGTGACGGCGGGGGAGGAGCGCTGTCACCGGCCTGGCCGGCCGCCTGACTGACCGTCGCCGAGGACGGCAGCGAGCCTTCCAGCCCCGAGCCCGGTCCGGTGTAGTCACTGGCCAGCACCACCCGCACGGTTCCGGCCGGAACCGCGGCGTCGGCCACCACCGGCAGTCCGCCGAGTTCCTTGGCGACCGCCTGCGCGCCGAGGTCGTCCTCCTTGGCCGCCTGCACCTGGCTGTGGGTCACGTGGTCGTTGTCGTTGTTGCCGATGTTGCCCGCGGTAAAGCCTTTGGTGCTGAGCACATCTGATACCGCTGCGGCGAGACCGTTGATATCGGTGTCGTTGACCACATCGGCCTTCGTCTGATCGGGGGAGTAGGCGATCTTCTCGGTGTTGCCCTCGGCCTGGTCGTGCAACAGGCCATCCACCCATTCCTGGACCGCGGACGGGTCGACGCGGACCACCGACTGCATGCCGTCGTCGCTCCAACCGGCTTCATCGAGTACCGGAATCGTCGCGAATGCCACGTTGCCGCCGGCAAGGTTCTCGAGCTGCTTGATGAAATCCATGATGTCCCAGCCGTCGGACAGCACCACCGAGCGCTGGATCGCGTCCTGCAGCCTGCCCAGTGTCGACGGGCTGGTCAGGGTCTTGCCCGAAATCACTTGGTGGGCCAGGGAAGCCATCACCACCTGCTGGCGCACAACCCGGTCCAGGTCACCGCGCGGCAGGTCGTGGCGTTGCCGGACGAAGCTGAGTGCTTGTGGGCCGTTCAGCTTCTGCCAGCCGGCCGGAAAGTCCGCACCGGAAAGCGGCTCGTAGACAGCATCTTTGAGGCAGACGTCGACGCCGCCGAGGGCGTCGGTGATCAGTGCGAAGCCGAGCAGTCCGATCTCGGCGTAGTGGTCGACGGTGACGCCGGTCAGATCGGCGACGGTCTTGATGAGTGCTTCCCGGCCGGCCTCGGTGGCTTTCGGCTCGGCCTCGGCGGGGTCCATGCCCTGCTGCTCGACGAGTTGCTTCATCTTCTCGAGCTTCACCTGGCCGTAGACGCCGTTGATCTTGGTCTTGTCCAGTCCCGGCGCCTTGACGTAGGAGTCACGGGGGATCGAGATGGCGGTCGCCGACTTCCCGTTATTGGGGATGCGGACCAAGATGATCGTGTCGGTGTTCGTCGAGACGTCGTCGCCGGCGTGCAGCGCGGCGAGTTCCTCTTCGGACAGCGGGTTGCCGTGCGCGTCGGTGCGGCTGTCCATGCCGACCAGCAGGATATCGATCGCGCCGTCCTGGCCACCCTCGCCGAGCGCGGCGGCATTCATGTGGAAGATGCCGTCTTCGAAGGACCGGATCTTGCCCCACGCGACACCGGTGCCGACCATCACGGTGACGGCGATCAACGCGAGCACGGTACGGACAATCCGCTGGGCGCCCGTCCGTGCTTCGGTGGGAGCAGGCATCAGCCCAGGCTACTGGCGAGAAGGGCGCATTCCGGGTAGCCGAAACCGGCGTGCCAGACTCGTCATCGTGGTGGCGAGGATCGTGATTTCAGGCGCCGGCGGCCAGGTTGGCAGCTTTCTCGCAGGTGAGGCGGCCCGTCGGGGCCTCGAAGTCAGTGCGCTGACCCACCACCAATGGGACATCGTCGATCCGGGAGCAGCCGAGCAGTTCGTCGCCGGGGCGGACCTGGTGGTCAATTGCGCGGCAGTCGCCGACGTCGACGCCGCCGAGGCCGACCCAAACACCGCCCACGCGGTCAACGCCACCGGGGCGCAGAACGTCGCGCACGCCTGCGCCCGGGTCGGCGCGCAGCTGGTGCACCTCTCCACCGACTACGTCTTCGACGGCAGGCAACGCCGGCCCTACGACGTCGGCGACCCGACCGCGCCGCTCGGCGTCTACGGCCGCAGCAAGCTGGCCGGCGAATTGGCGGTGCTGGCCGCGATGCCCGGCGCCCACATCGTGCGGACCTCGTGGGTGTACACCGGCGGGGCAGGCAGTGACGTCGTGGCGCGGCTGCGCCGGCTGGCCGCCGGCGAGGACACCGTCGACGCCGTCGATGACCAGTTCGGGTCGCCGACGTACGTCAAGGACCTCGTCGACGCCGTGCTGCAGATCGGGGAGGGGCACATCCGCGAGCCGATCCTGCATGTCGCCAACGACGGTGCCTGCACCCGGTTCGACCAGGCCCGGGCGGTGTTCGAGGAGCTGGGCGCCGATCCGCACCGGATCCGGCCGGTGAGTTCGGCCGGCCGTCCGGCGCCCCGTCCGGCGTATTCGGCGCTGTCGATGGCGGCATCGGTGCAGGCCGGACTCAGCCCCGCCAGGCCGTGGCGCGAGGCGCTGGCCGAGGCGCTTGCTCAGCCGGCCCCCGGCGGACAGTTACCCTCTACGCCGTGACGTCGAGCCCCCTGACCGTAGTGACGGTGACGTATTCTCCGGGCTCCCATCTGGACCGTTTCCTGTCGTCGCTGACGGTGGCCACCGACCGGCCGGTGACCGTGGTCTTGGCCGACAACGGCTCCACCGACGGCGCACCGGAGGAAGCGGTGGAGCGCTATCCCGGCACCCGGCTGGTGCACACCGGCGGAAACCTGGGTTACGGCAGCGCCGCCAACCGCGGTGTCGCGACGGCGCCCGCCGACGACGAGTTCGTGATCGTGGCCAATCCCGATGTGGTGTGGGGGCCGAACAGCATCGATGAACTGCTGGAGGCCGCCGAGCGTTGGCCGCGCGCCGCGACGCTGGGACCGCTGATCCGCGACCCCGACGGCGCGGTCTACCCGTCGGCGCGCCACCTGCCGAGCCTGGTGCGCGGCGGCATGCACGCAGTGGTGGGATTCGTCTGGAAGACGAACCCCTGGACGAAGGCCTACCGGCAGGAATACCTCGAGCCCACCGAGCGGCCGGTCGGGTGGCTGTCGGGCTCGTGCCTGCTGATCCGGCGCGCCGCATTCGACGAGATCGGCGGATTCGACGAGCGCTACTTCATGTATATGGAGGACGTCGACCTCGGCGACCGGCTCGGCCGGGCCGGCTGGCTCAACGTGTACGTGCCGTCCGCGGAGATCCTGCACGCCAAAGGCCACTCGACCGGGCGTGATCCGGCCCGCAACCTGCGCGCCCATCACGAGAGCACATACATTTATCTGTCGGAACGTCATGCTGGTCGGTGGCGTGCGCCGCTTCGGTGGACGATGAAGACCGCGCTGAAGGTTAGGTCGCGAGCGGCGGTACGCAAGTCCCAGCGCGAGCTGGCGAAAGGGTAGGGGGCCTGATGAGTGAAGTGGATACGTCCAAAGTCGACGCGGTGGTGCTGGTCGGGGGCAAGGGCACCCGGCTGCGGCCGCTGACCTTGTCGGCGGCCAAGCCGATGCTGCCCACTGCGGGCCTGCCGTTCCTGACTCACCTGCTGTCCCGCATCGCCGAAGCCGGCATCGAGCATGTCATCCTCGGCACCTCGTACAAGGCCGCGACGTTCGAGAACGAGTTCGGCGACGGCTCGAAGCTCGGACTGCAGATCGAGTACGTCGTCGAGGACCACCCGATGGGGACCGGCGGCGGTATCGCCAACGTGATCCCGAAACTGCGCAACGACACGGTGATGGTCTTCAACGGCGACGTGCTGTCCGGCATGGATCTGCGCAAGATGCTGGCCAGTCACTACGACACGCAGGCCGACCTGACCCTGCATCTGGTGCGGGTCAGCGACCCACGATCGTTCGGGTGCGTGCCCACCGACGCCGAGGGCCGCGTGCAGGCGTTCCTGGAGAAGACGGAGGACCCGCCGTCGGATCAGATCAACGCGGGCACCTATATCTTCAAGCGCGAGATCCTCGAGCAGATCCCGCGCGGGCGCGAGGTGTCGGTGGAACGCGAAGTGTTCCCGGCACTGCTGGCCGATGGTGTGAAGGTCTGCGGCTACGTGGACTCCAGCTACTGGCGGGACATGGGTACGCCGGAGGACTTCGTCCGCGGCTCGGCGGATCTGGTTCGCGGCTTGGCCCCCTCACCCGCGCTCGGCGGACGGCGCGGGGAAAGTCTTGTGCACGACGGCGCCTCGGTCTCGCCGGGTGCGGTCCTGGTTGGCGGCACCGTGGTCGGCCGCGGCGCCGAGATTGGGCCCGGGGTGCGTCTGGATGGTGCGGTGATCTTCGACGGAGCGCATATCGAGGCGGGATCGGTGGTCGAGCGTTCGATCGTCGGCGCCGGGGCCCGCATCGGCCCGCGTGCGTTGATCCGCGACGGCATCATCGGTGACGGGGCCAACGTCGGCGCCCGCTGCGAGCTGCTGCGCGGTGCGCGGGTGTGGCCGGGAGTCGAGATTCCGGACTGCGGCATTCGGTACTCGTCGGATATCTAGGCCCGGCCGAACTAGACGCGGGCGCGTGCCACCGCCGCCAGGTGTCGTACCGCGGGATCGACGCCGTCGGGCAGCGCATCGAACGGCCACCATCGTAGGTCCAGGGATTCGTCACTGATCGCGATCGCGGCGTCCGCCGGAGCGCGGGCGATGAACTGCAGATCCAGATGGCGGGTGGGCACGCCGAGAGAGCATGTCAGCGCGTGAACGTGAATGGCCCCCAACGCCGCATCGATGTGCAGGTTCTCGATCCCGGATTCCTCGGTGGCCTCGCGCATCGCGGCGCCGACGATATCGGTGTCGGAATCCTCGCAGTGCCCGCCGAGTTGCACCCAGCGACCCAGCCGCGGATGCAGGGTCAGCAGCACGTGCTCACCGGAGTCGTCGACCACCAACGCCGATGCGGTGATATGGCCTGGCTCGCAAGCCCGTTCGCACGCGTCGGTACGGGCCAGCAGGAACGCCAGCACGGCCTGGCGCAACGCATCCTGGCAGGCGTCGGGTGCATTCCAGTCGGTCAGCAGCTCGATCGCCGAATCGCGAACGCTCATAACCGAACCAGCAGATCACCGACGGGCGCCGGATCGCGTGGCTCGGGCGGTTCGACCGGATAGCCGATTGCGACCGCGCCGAGCGGCTCCCAATCCGGCGGCAGGTCAAGGGTTTCGCGGACCAACTCGGCGGCGAAGATCGTCGAGCCGATCCAGCAGCTGCCCACCCCGCGGACCGCCAGTGCCACCAGGAGGGCCTGCACCGCAGCACCCACCGCGACGGTGAACATCGTGTGTTCGGCTTCGGTGCGGGCCGGATCGGGATAGCTGTGGGCACCTTCCGGTACCAGGAACGGGATCACGACCTCCGGTGCGTCGTAGAGGATCTGCCCGCGCGCCACCCGTCGCTCGACCGCCTCGGCCGGCTTGCCGTCAGCGGTGAGATCCGCGCGCCAGGCCTCCTTCATCCGGTCCAGCAGCGCGAGCCGGCGGTCGCGGTCGGCCAGCCAGACGAACCGCACCGGACGGGTGTGGTGCGGGGCGGGCGCGGTGAGTGCCTCGGCGACGGCGGCCTCGATGAGCCCGGCCGCCACCGGCTCGGCGGTGAACCGGCGCACCGACCGGCGCAGCAATTGGGCTTGCCTGCGGCCGAGTTCGAGCGACTCGGCGGTGCCAAGCCAGAACAGGTCGTCCTCGCCGCCGCGCAGCAGTCGCGCGGCGGTCGACCCGTCGTCGGCGAGGTCGAGGCCGCGAACCACCGCGACGGGTACCGCCGTCAGCTTTCCTTTGACAAGGTCGGCGGCGGCGGCGATCTCGTCGGCCACCGCAACCTCGGTGACCACCAGCTCGTTGCCGTGCCGGTCGACGGCACCGGCGTAGCCGTAGAGAACCGGGAGCCCGGCCGACCCGATCGCGGCGTCGGTCTGACCGTTGCGCCAGGCCCGGCCCATGGTGTCGGTGACGAGCACGGCGACGGTCACGCCGAGCAGCTCACGCAACGAATCCCGCAGCGCTGCCGCACTGCCGTCGGGATCGACCGGCAGCAGCGCCAATTCGGTCGCCCCGACGTTGGAGCCGTCGACACCGGCGGCAGCCTGCACGATGCCGTTGCGGTTCTCGGTGATCAATGTGCGGCCCTTGCGGGCCAGCACTCGCACCGCCTCGGCGTCGATGAGCGTGCGGCGCAGGGCGTCCCGTTCGTCGGGATCCGACGGCGCCGCCACAATACGGCCCTCGCACTTGGAGATCACCTTGCTGGTGACGACGACGATGTCGCCGTCACGAAGCCACGGCGCGGTGGCGGCGAGCGCGGCCGCCAGGTCGTCACCGGGGCGGAACTCCGGGAGTCCGGCGACAGGGAGTATCTCGACGGGTGCTGCGCTGCCGTGCTCAATCGTCACGGCGCGACACCCGCCAATTCCAGCCCGGCGCGCACCATTTCGGCAGTGGCCGTCGGATCGGACATCAACAGCGGGATCGCCTCCACCGTGATTCCGGGCACCTCGGCGTGATCGCCCTCGGAGATCAGCCAATAATCGAGAATGCCGGTGGCCGATCGCGCGCCGTAGTGATGGGCGACGGCTTGCGACGAGGTCTCGACGCCGATCACCGACAGACATTCGTCGGCCATCCCGCGCAACGGCTTTCCGGCGATGATCGGGGAGTAGCCGATCACCGGCGCTTTCGTCGAGCGCAGCGCGGCGCGGATGCCGCCGATGTTGAGGATCGCCCCGACACTGACCACCGGGTTCGACGGCGCGATCAACACGATGTCGGCGTTCTCGATCGCGTCGGTGACACCGGGTGCGGCAGTGGCCTTGTCGGCGCCGATGAACGCGAAGCTGTCCGTCGGCACCTGGGCGCGGTAACGCACCCACCATTCCTGGAAGTGGACGGCGCGTTTCTCCCCGGCCGACTCGCCGGGGCCGGGATCGGTGATCACCACGTGGGTTTCGCAGCGGTCGTCACTGGCGGGCAGCAGCCGCGCGCCGGGGGACCAGCGCCGGCACAGCGCTTCGGTGATGTCCGAGAGCGGGTAGCCCGCACGCAACATCTGGGTGCGCACCAGATGGGTGGCGAGGTCGCGGTCACCGAGCCCGAACCAGTCCGGCTGTACCCCGTAGGCCGCGAGTTCCTCTTTGGCGTTCCAGGTTTCGTTCTTGTGACCCCAACCACGCTCGGGGTCGATGCCACCACCGAGGGTGTACATGCAGGTGTCCAGGTCAGGGCAGATACGGACCCCGAACATCCACGCATCATCACCAACATTGACCACAGCGGTCACTTCATGATCATTGGTATCTTGAGTGCTGTACTGCCCCAAGCCCAATAGATGTTGGACACCGAGCAGGAACCGTGCACCGCCGACACCGCCGACCAGAACCGTGACCTTCACAACGAACGAGACTAGGCGGTCCAACCCCGTCGAGGGGCGGCCGGTGGGGAGGGTGATAGACACGCCACAGCGCGACGCGCCGAAAACAAGTCACGGAATGGTATGAATTCCTGTTCCAGCGCTTGACCGGGGCAGCTAACGCGTGTGTAATCACACCAGTGTCATTTCGCGGTTCTCCGGCCGGTTCCGGTGTCGCAGACCGAGATTCGATCACTTGTTCGAATGGGGATGGTCTCGCGGATTTCGCGAGGCTGGCAGATACGGAACTACGAGACCCGTGGAGGAGGGGAAATGGCATTTGAACAGGCGGATTTCGACGATTCGGCAGCGTTCGAGAACAGGCTCCTCGGCTCGGTAGGGAGTGCGCCGCACATCCAGACCGGTCCGGTGCAGTCGGGGGCGAACGGACGTCCCCAACTCAGTCTGGTGCCCGAACACGTCGATCACTTCAGCGACGACTTCGACCCGCTGGACGAAGACCAGTGGCAGGAACGCGCCCTGTGCGCCCAGACCGATCCGGAAGCGTTCTTCCCCGAGAAGGGCGGCTCCACCCGCGAGGCCAAGCGGATCTGTCAGGGCTGCGAGGTCAAGGACGCGTGCCTGGAGTACGCCCTCGCCAACGACGAGCGCTTCGGTATCTGGGGCGGTCTCTCGGAGCGGGAGCGCCGTCGCCTCAAGCGCGGCATCATCTAACGAGCCGCGCTAGTCGTCGTCCAGAGTCGGGTCGATGACAGACGGTTCCACGCCCAGATACGTGGCTACCTGAGCCACCAGCAATTCATGCAGAAGGTCGGTCAGCTCGTCGGTGTCTTTCGCCCGGCGCTCGATCGGCTTGCGGAACAACACAATTCGCGCTCTTGTGGAGTTCCCGCGGACGTCCACCCCCGCCGGGATCAGCCGGGCCAGGGCGATCGGGCCGTCCGCGACCACCTCCGGCGGCCACTGCACACTCTCCGGATCTTTCGGGGCCAGCCGCGGAATCTCGTCGACCGCGACGTCGAGCGCGGCCACCCGGTCGTGCCAGCGCCGCTCGATCGGCTCGTAAGCCTCCAGCACCGCCATGTCGAAACGTTCGGCGCGGCTGCGCCATCCCGGAACGGTCGGTGGGAGCAGCGGTCCGCGCATCTCCCGGCCCCGCCGCGACCCCCGATGCTGGCGCCTGGTCACGGACAAGATCGTAACGGTTGGGCTTCGGCCGCCTCACAACCGCGCGTGTCCGGCGGCACGGGGACGTTCCTGCACGATAACCTCCTGCTGTGAATGTTCCCCGTCGCTGCTGCCGGCCTGGGTGCCCGCACTATGCGGTCGCGACGCTCACCTTCGTCTATGCAGATTCGACGGCTGTCGTCGGCCCGCTGGCCACCGTGTCCGAGCCGCACTCGTGGGATCTGTGTGTCATGCACGCCGGTCGCATCACCGCCCCGCGCGGGTGGGAGCTCGTTCGCCACGCCGGTCCGTTGCCCTCACACCCCGATGATGATGACTTGGTGGCGTTGGCTGACGCAGTTCGAGAAGGTCGCGAAGGCCCCGTCCCATCCGGCGGTGTGACAGCCGGCTTCACCACAGGCTTCACCGACCCGGTCACCGGAGCGCAGGGCGGCGCGCTGATGGCGCCCCCGGCGCGGCGGCCCGAGACCAACGGCCGACGCCGCGGTCACCTCCGCGTGTTGCCCGACCCCACGGACTGACCGGAGCCCGGACCCCGCGACGACGCCGCGTGCAGCCAACCGGCGACGGCTAGGCTGGAGCACCGAACAGTCTCTTCGTCCAAGGAGTCCCATGTCTCGTCCCGCCGAGGCCGTGCAGCGCGTCATCAAGGCATATGACGTGCGTGGACTGGTCGGCGACGAGATCGACGAGCCCTTCGTCGCCGACGTCGGCGCGGCGTTCGCGCGGCTGGTCCGCGACAGCGCAGACCAGCCCGCCACCCAGGTCGTCATCGGCCACGACATGCGCGCCAGCTCGCCGGCATTGGCGAAGGCGTTCGCCGAAGGTGTGTTGGCCCAGGGCCTCGACGTCGTCCACATCGGTCTCGCCTCGACCGACCAGCTGTACTTCGCGTCGGGTTTGCTCGATTGTCCGGGCGCGATGTTCACCGCCAGCCACAACCCGGCCGCCTACAACGGCATCAAGCTGTGCCGCGCCGGCGCCAAGCCGGTCGGTAAGGACACCGGGTTGTCGGTGATCAGCGACGAGGTGATCGCCGGCGTTCCCGGCTACGACGGCCCGCGCGGATCGGTGTCCGAACGCGACGTCCTCGCCGACTACGGCGACTTCCTGCGTTCCCTGGTCGACATCGGCGGCGCCCGCCCGCTGCGCGTCGCCGTCGATGCCGGCAACGGGATGGCCGGACACACTGCCCCCGCGGTACTGGGACCGATCAAATCGGTCACGGTGGAGCCGCTGTACTTCGAGCTCGACGGCGATTTCCCGAACCACGAAGCCAACCCGCTGGACCCGGCCAATCTGGTGGACCTGCAGAAGTACGTCGTCGAGGTCGGCGCCGACATCGGGCTCGCGTTCGACGGCGACGCCGACCGCTGCTTCGTCGTCGACGAACGCGGCCAAGCCGTCTCACCGTCGGCGGTCACCGCGCTGGTCGCCGCCCGCGAGCTGGGCCGCGAGATCGGCGCGACGATCATCTACAACCTGATCACCTCGCGGGCGGTGCCCGAACTGGTCACCGAACGCGGCGGCACCCCGGTGCGCTCGCGCGTCGGCCACTCCTATATCAAGGCCCTGATGGCCGAGACCGGCGCGATCTTCGGCGGGGAGCACTCCGCGCACTACTATTTCCGCGACTTCTGGGGCGCCGACTCGGGCATGCTCGCTGCGCTGCACGTGCTGGCCGCACTCGGCGAACAGGATCGGCCGCTGTCGGAGATGATGGCCGACTACCAGCGCTACGAGGCCTCCGGCGAGATCAACTACACCGTCACCGACGCGCCCGCGATCGTGGACTCGGTGCTGCAGGCCTTCGGCGGCCGCGTGCAGGCGATCGACCACCTCGACGGGGTGACCGTCGACCTCGGCGACGGTCGGTGGTTCAACCTGCGGATGTCGAACACCGAACCGCTGCTGCGGCTCAACGTGGAGGCCCGCGACGCCGCGGAGGTCGAGGAGCTTGTCGACGAGATCGGTGGGTACATCACCTCAGGTGCAAGGGAATCGACGTGAGCACCAGCCCTCTGTCGGCGGCTGAGGTCGACCTCGACGACACCGACGGCCTGCTGGCCGCCGACCGCCACGGGCTGCTCCGGGCGGCGTCGATGGCGGGTGCGCAGGTCCGTGCCACCGCGGCCGCGCTCGACGAGGGTGACCTCGACGGTCTGCGGTCCGACGCACCGCCGCGCACCGTCGTGTGGGTGGCCGGCCCCGGCACCGCCGAGGCCGCGGGCTCGATACTGGCCGCGGTGCTCGCCGGCTC
>JAEZIA010000154.1 GCA_023416315.1 Actinomycetes bacterium | reverse complement strand
TCAGCTCCGCGACTGCAGCGCCTGCTGACCGAAGGTGCCGGTCTTCAGCGATCCGTCCGGCAGCACCAGGTCGCCGCTCTCCAGCCGCGACCGCAGATAGGCGAACGTCTGCGCGGTCTGGGCGAACAGATGCTCACCTGCTATCAGCGCCGGCCGGGACGGCCCCTCGGCGGTGGCGAACTGCGGCAGCGGCTGCACCACGGTGTGGTAGTCGACGTTGAAGAACAGCGGGAACGAGTACCGTTCCTCCTTGACCTTGCGCACCCGGTGCGAGGTCGCGACGAAGGCGCCGTTGGTCCACAACTCGAGCATGTCGCCGATGTTCACCACGAACGTGCCAGGGATCGGCGGGACGTCGATCCATTCCCCGGCGCCGTTGAGCACCTCGAGTCCCGGTGCGGTCGGTTTGAGCAGAGTGAAGCACTCGTAGTCGGTGTGCGCCCCGATGCCCTGGGCGTCTTCGGCATCCGGATTGTGCGGATAGTAGATCAGCCGCAACTGGCTCGGCGTCTTGGTCGCATGCCTGGTGAAGGTGTCAGGATCCTCCTTCAGCGCTATCGCGAAGGCCCCCAACAGATCCTGGCCGACACCCATCACTGCCTGGTAGTACTCGGTGACCGCGTCGGCGAACCCGGGAAGGTCCGGCCATACGTTCGGCCCGAGCATCGGATTGCCGGCCAGGTGATCCGGATCGTCGGCCGGCAGGTCCAACGCGGTGTCGAACGCCTCCTTGAGATCGGGCTTGTCGCCGTAGAAACCCTCCTCGCCCACCGGGACGTACCCACGATGACAGGTGGACAGCCCGATATAGGACTTCATCTTCTCGTCCATCGGCAGCGCGAAGAACTGCTCGGTGGCAGCGAGCAGCCGATCGAACAGCTCGTCACTGACGGGGGTACCCGCGATGTAGAAGAACCCGACCTCGCGGGCTGCCGTACCGAGTTCGGCCGCCACCCGGTCGCGTTCGGCCGGATCGGCGGACCGCAACCCGCTGATGTCGATCACGGGCACGGATTGAAATGATGTCGCCCCACTCACAGTTCCACGCTTCCTTCGGTTTCGTCGATGTCCCAGGCGATGTCGTCGTCGACTCGTAGTTGTCCTGACTCCAGGCGCGGGCGCAGCACCGCCCCGACCCGATCTGCATCACTGGATTCCGTTATCCGCCATTCGGTTCCGCTGACGGTGCCGAGCGAGACCTCCTGCGGGCAGGCCCAGCCGAAGCGTTTCCCCACCCGAACCAGCACACCCGACACCTCGCGCGCCGACACCACCGCTCCCCAACATGGGTCCGCCGAGCCGGGTTCGGGGTGCCAGTGCTCGGTGTAGTCGGCGTGCACACCGATCTCGACAAGCGTGTCGCCGGCCCAGCTCATCCGGCCCGCGTCGGGCAGACCGGGCGGCTGCAGGTCGACCAGCCGATCCCACTCGAACACGTCGTCATGCTGGCCGAGCCGGCCGGCGAAACCCTCCCCCGGGCCGCGCACATCGACGAACAGCGAACGGCCCTGCAGCCACAGCACACTCGTGCCGGTATCACGGGACCCGTCGGCCTCGATCAGCAGGGTTCGCCGCCACAGGCCGGTACACGTGGAGATCGTCGGAGTCATCGTGCCGCATCCCAGCGGGAGCGCAGCTCGGCCATACCGGCCTCGGTGGGCTGCCCCAGCGCACGGACCCGGGCGATGCCTCCGTCCGGGTACGCCTGCACCCGAATCGCGGTGATCGCGGCCGCGTCCACCACGAACACCTGCCTGGCATCGGGTAACAGCGGGGTCCGCGGCAGCACGATCTCGTCGAAGGGCAGTGCCCACCACGGACGTTTCGCGTCCGGCCGCTCCCTGGTGCCGCACACACAGACCTCACGGGAGGCGTTGAACACGAAGTAGGACGTGTCGATCTCGATGCGGTCGAGGTCGGTGGGCACCAGGAAGGAAATCGTCACCGCATCGTGGGTGTCCGGGCCGATGTCGCGGCGCCGCCTGGCCTCCCAACCCGCCCCCATGTCGCGGGGCCGGTCGGCGGCGATGAGCGCCTGTGCGCTGGAGTAGAACGTGTCGCTGCAGTGCTCGACGTGCCCGCCCTGTTCGATGCCCGACACCTCGACGGTCACCTCCGACCACAGCTCCGGATCGGGAATCGGCTCACCGTACGCGCGAAGCCGAGCCACGCCGCCGTCGGAGGCGATCACCAGCTTGAGATGGGTGTAGCGACGCGGGTCATCGACGGCGATCGGGTTGTGCGCGTCGGCCTTCAGCGACGTCAGCGGCGCCACTAGCCGCCAGTGCACCCCGGCGGCGCGCGGGTCGTCGGCGCCCGTGAGAGTCGCCGCATACAGGGTGCAGCCGGTCGGGTGGTTGCCGGTGAAGAAGCGGGTGTCGACGTCGACGGTGTGCAGCCGCCCCGGCACCCCGAGCCGGACAATGGCCCAGTCCGGCGCCAGTGCATGCCTGCGGGTCTCCCAGCCGTCAACCACCTCACCCCGCAGATCGAACGTGCCTGGCACGAAATTCGGTTCAGCCGGGTCGATCAATCGCTCCTTGAAGCCGAACGACTCGTCGCTGGCCGCGACCACACTGCCGCCGACGGCACGGCTGGCCAGATCCAGAATGCTCATGTGCCCAACGCTTTCGACAGCGGCCAGTGTGTGCGCGGGTTGTTCGGTCCGGGCGCATACACCCCGGCCTTACTGGTGGACATGCCCAACCCGACCAGCATCTGTGCCAGCCCCACCGCCGCGGCGACCCCGTCGACGGCGGGCACGCCGAGTTTCTCGGTGATCGCGGCGGTCACGCCCGCCATGCCGGCACAGCCCAGACAGATGACGTCGGCGTGGTCGTCGGTCACGGCACGTTCGGCTTCGGCGACGATCGCAGCCACCGCGCCGGCCGGGTCGGCGTCCACCTCGGCGGTCGCGAGCCCGCACGCCCGCACCGAGGCACAGTGCGCCGCCAGACCGGCAAGCAGCAGCCGGTCCTCGATCGGGGCGATCGACCGGGCCAGCGTGGTGACCACGGAGAACCGCCGGCCGATCAGGTGCGCGACGTGAGCGGCGGATTCGGCGATGTCGAGCACCGGGACGTCGAGCATCTCCTGCAGAGCGTCCTTGCCGTGCTCGCCGAAACCGGCCAGCACGACGGCGTCGGCGTCGAAGGTGCCGGCAGCCACGTGGGTGGCGACGACATCCATCACACCGACGGCGGACAGGTAGCTTTCCGCGGCCGAGTCGATCGCCGCTGACCCGAAACTGGGTTGGGCGGTGTGGATCTCGGTCCCGGGCGACGCGGCAGCTCGGGCGGCGGCGTCGATTTCGGCCGTCATAGTGGCCGATGTGTTGGGGTTGAGCACCATGATCTTCACGCCGCCTCCGGTATCCCGCCGCGCCACATCTGGCGCACCGCTCCGGTCAGTACGACACCCTCATAGGGCGTGAGCGGATGGCGGTGGTGCAGATCGGCACTACGGACCACCCGGGTCGCGGCGGGGTCGAAGACGCAGAAATCGGCCCGCTTGCCGGAGGCGATCACACCGCGGTCGCTCAGACCGGCCAGCTCGGCGGGCGCCTGCGCCATCCACCGGCACACGTCGGGAAGTCCGAATCCCGCTCGGGCAGCCTGGGTCCACACCACCGCAAGCGCGACCTGCAGCGAGCTGATCCCACCGAACGCGCGACCGAAATCTCCGCCCGCCAGGTCCTTGTGTTGCGGAGCGCACGGCGAGTGATCGGAGACCACCATGTCCAGCGTGCCGTCGGACAGCCCCGCCCACAACAGGGCACGGTTGTCGGCACCGCGGATCGGCGGGCAGGCCGCGAACATCGTGCCGCCGTCGGGAATGTCCTCGGCAGCGAAAGTCAGGTAATGCGGGCAGGTTTCGGCCGTCACCGGAAGACCGGCCGCTTTGGCCGCGGCGATCATCGGCAGCACCTCGGCGCTGGAGACGTGCACGATATGCGCCCGCGCCCCCGTGTCGGCCACGGCGTCGAGGACGATCGCAACGGCGTCCTTCTCGACGGCGTCGGGACGTGACCGCAGGAAATCGCCGTACGACCGGCCGCCCGGTGCCGGGCAACCAGCCAGTACCCGGGCACTCTCCGCATGCACCAGCAACACCGAATCCAGCTCGGCGACAAGGCGCATCGCCGCCCGGAACTCGTCGATGTCGAGCGGCGGGAAGTCCGGATTCCCCGACTCGGACAGGAAGCATTTGAACCCGAGCACGCCGGCTGCCGCCAACTCGCGGAGCGACGCGAGGTTGCCGGGCACGACGCCACCCCAGAACCAGGTATCGACGCGGCACACTCCGGCGGCGGCCGACCGCTTGACGTCCAGCGCCGCCACGCTGGTCGTGACCGGGTCACTGTCGAGCGGCATGTCCACCACGGTGGTGATCCCGCCGGCAAGTGCGGCCGCGGTGGCCGAGGCGAACCCCTCCCAATCGGTGCCCGGGTCGTCGATGTGCACATGCGTGTCCACCAACCCGGGCAGCAGCACCACCTCCTGGCCGAGCACGGTCTGACCGATATCGCCGATATCGAGGTCGATCTCGCCGATGACGCGGATCATGCCGTCGCCCAGTGCGATTGCTGCGGGTCTCACCTCGCCGTCGATGACCGCGCGCTCGGCGCGGATGACGTGCTCGACGACGGGCGCGCTCACCGCGGCCGTACCGGGCCGAATCGCTCCTCGAACGCCCGGGTCAGCTCCGGCCAGACGTGCGGGTCGTGGCCGGGAACCAGCTCGTACCCCTTGTCGGTGGCCAGCTTCTTCAGCCGCCGGATCGGCTCCACCGTGTCGGCGGGCTCCACACCGATGAACCCGCCGATCGGCAATTCGTGTTCGATGTTCTCGGTCAGATCGGCCGCGTCGAACGCGAACACGAATCCGCCGCCACCCACCGACTCGTCGAGATCCACCACGAAGCTCTGGTGCCCCGGCGTGTGCCCGTACGTGGGCACCGCCGTGATACCAGGCGCGATCTCGGCTTCACCGTCGGCCAGTACCCAGTCGATGTTCGGGTCGTCGAAGTCGATGCGGTTGATCGCATTCCGTTCCGGTTCGGGGTGGTTCGACAACCCGTACTCCAGCTCGCGGCGCTGCGCGTGCACGGGAACCTTGCCGGCGAACAGTTTCACACCGCCGGCATGGTCGTGGTGCAGGTGCGACAGCGCCACGAGATGGATGTCGTCGACGTCGATGCCGATGTCGTGCAGCGACTCCTCAATCGGCTCACCAGGTCCCGGGAGGACGGGGATGTACTCGACGGTCGGGAAGAACCGCCGGTACAACGCCGGGTCCCGGATCAGTGCGGTGTTGAAGCCGGTGTCGAGCAGCACCCAGCCGCCGTCGGTCTGCAGCAGCACGCCCGGCACCGGTTCGCGCATCCGCAGCTCCGGTGGAGATCCGTACACCGACACCGCTTTCGGCAGCTCCTCCCAGCCGAGCGTCAGCAGGACGATCCGGCGAACTTTCCCGTCTCCGAGAACCACTGGCGTCAGCCCACCGACAATGCGGCCAGCCGAAGCGAGTTCGGGTTGGTCACCACGTGGGCCTGCTCGACGCCCTTGAGCCACGGCTGAGCCACCATGAAGTCATTGACATCGGCGACGTTCAGCCAGCAACCGGTCTTGACCGCTTCCAGTCCCGCCGTGGAGAAATCTTCGGCCGATCCGGTGGGCAGGCCCTTGGCCAGCGCTGCCGCGACTTCCGGCGACGAGCAACCGAAGAAGTTCAGACCGCCGTCGGCGTCCCAGGAGATGTGGCCCCAGGTGTAGGGCGAGGGCGCGTCCGGCCAGCCCAGATACGTCATGATCTCCGGCGCACCCTGTCCGTCACCGCCGATCCAGCCGTAGATCTCCGAGGTCGGGTAGGCCTGGACCTTCGCGTTCAATCCGGCTGCGGCGAGCTGGGTTTGGACCAGATTGCTGATCAGCTGGTTGTCCGGGTTGCTGGAGTCATATCCAATCGTGACGGATTTCTGATCGGCGGGCAGGCTCGCCACGATGCCGGTCAGGACCGACGGATCGTGAGTGACCGACTGCTTGGCGTATTCGGGGGCCATCACGTTCGGCGGGTAGATCTGTTCGGCCTTCTTGCCGCGGCCGAAGTAGGTCTGCTTGACCAGCTCGTCGACGTCGATCGCCTGCATCACCGCATTGCGGTTCTTGGCGTCGGCCATCATGCCCTTGCGGGGGTTGATGTAGACGTAGTTCGACATCATCGTGGGCAGTGAGTAGTTCGCGTACTTGCTGTCGTTGAGGTACTGCCCCACCGCCGACGAGGGCAGATCGTGCAGAATCGCCGCGAGCTGACCGTTGTTGAACTGCAACTGCTGCGCGGAGACGTCGGTGATCACCGGGAGTTCGACCTTCTCGAAGTACGGCTTGCTACCCCAGTAGTCGCCGAACGCCGTCAGTTCGTACTTCGACCCGACCTCTGCGGCGGTCAGCGTGTAGGGCCCGGTGCCCAGATCGTGGTTGGTCAGATAGGACTGGGCGTTGTCGCTCCCGGCATTCTTGGCCAGGCCTTCCGGGCTGAGCATGCGTGGTCCGTACGGGCACGCGAGGTAGTCCAGGAACGCCGAGTTCGGCGCTTTGAGCGTGACGGTGACGTCGTAATCACCCTGGGTGGTGACCGATTCGATATCGGAGACCATGTAGGCCGGTCCCTGGTTGACCGCCGCACGGCGGTCGAACGATGCCTTCACCGCGGCCGAGGTGAACGGGGTGCCGTCGTGGAACTTCACGCCCTCGCGCAGTTTGAACGTGAAGACCTTGTTGTCGGGCGAGGCGGTCCATTCGGTCGCCAACAACGGTTCCAACTCCGGCTTTTCGGTGCCTGCCTTGTACTGCAGCAGACCTTCGTAGGTGTTGGTGGTCAGCAACAGGCCCTGGCCGGCGTAGTAGACGTCGGGGTCGGGCGGCTGGCCCGGGTCCTGCAGGAATGACAGGTGCAGGACCTTGTCGGTCGGGGCCGCGTTGGGGGTGCCGCCGCCACCGGAATTCGAACCGCCGCAGGCGGTCAGGGTCAGCGCGGCCGTCGCGCCGATCGCGAGCAGCATGCTCAGTTTTTTCATCGGGCGGCTCCTTCGAGTACGGGGGCGGAAAGGGAGGCGAAGGCATCGAGAATTTCTTCGGTGCTGCGCAGCGCACCGGCTTGCAGGTATTCCATGGCATCCAGCGCAGCATCGTGCCGGTACGTCGACGAGCCGCCGACACAGTCGGTCACCACCCGCACGTAGAAGTCGCGCTGGTGGGCGTCGGCAAACGTGTAGTGCACGCACACATCGGTCAGCCCGCCGATCAGGATCAGCGTGTCCGCCTTCAGGCCGGAGAGCACGATCTCGAACTCGGTACCGATGAAACCGGAATAGCGCCGTTTGACGATGTGGAACTCGTGGTTGGGGCCGTTCAGGTCGGGCAGCAGCCGCGGGTGCAGTGGCGTGCCTGCCCTTCCCTCGACGCAGTGCTCGCCCTCGGTGCCGTCCAGTTCACGGCCGAAGTCGATGCCGTTGGGCCGGTGCACTTCTTGGAAGAACACGATCGGGATCCCCGCCGCGCGCGCGGCCTCGATCAATCGCTCGGCACGCTCGATCCGGTCGTCATAGCCGGGCATGTGCTCGATGCCCACCTCGTCGGCGGGCATGCCACCGGCTTCTTGCATGTCGACGACGACCAGAACGGGATTACCCACGATCAGTGGCTGTTTCGGCACCTAACCTATCCTCCTGTGACTGCGATACGGGGGTCTGCGGCGGCCTGGAGAAGGTCCACGACCGTGTTGATGAAGACGTAGAGCGCGCCGAGCATCAGCGTGACTCCCGCGATCGCCGGGAAGTCGGCGACCGGGATGCTTTGCGCGATGTACTGGCCGATCCCCGGCCAGCCGAAGACCTGCTCGATCACGAGCACTCCGGCGAACATCAGGCCGATCTGCAGCCCCGTCATCGACAAGGCGGCGCCGACGCAGTTGCGCAACACGTGCGCGGCCACAATTCGACTCTCCGACAGGCCTTTTGCGCGCGCGGTTCGGGCGTAGTCGCTGTCCATGTCACTGAGCAGGCTCGACCGCAACACCCGGCCAATCGCCACCGCGGGCCCCAGCGCCAGCACGAAGGCCGGCAACGCCAGGTGGTGGAGCGCATCGGTGACGACGTCGAACCGCCCACTGATGAGTCCGTCGACCGTCAGCAGTCCGGTGGGTCCCGTGGGTGGATCGCTGATCCCGGTGCGGCCGTTGGCCGGGACCCAGCCCAGCTTCTGGTAGAAGACGATCAGGCCGAGGATGCCGAGGAGGAACATCGGCGCCGAGGCTCCGGTGAACAGCACGCCGCGCAGGATCGCCGAGCCGCGCCACTTCAGGGTGGTGCTGAACGCCAGCAGCACGGCCAGGATCAATGCGATGCCGATGCCGTAGAGCGCCAATTCGAGCGTGGCCGGAAAGAAGCTGCCCAGATCGGAGGCGACGGGGTGCCGGGTCCGGTACGACGTCCCGAGATCGCCTTGCACGGCGCCGGTCAGGTAGTGCCAGAACTGGGTCACGATCGGGTCATTGAGCCCGAGCGCTTCACGGCGTGCCGCGACCGCGGAGGCCGAGGACTGGGCGCCCATCTGGGCCTTGACCGGGTCCAGCGGCGAAACGTGTTGCAGCACAAACATCACCGCAGTCAGTGCCACGAGGATCACCAGCATGGCTGCCAGTCGGGAAGCGATGAAGGTTTTCACCTGCGGGCCTCCTAGCTCGTCTTCATCAGGTTGCGCAGGCTGTCGCCGGCGATATTGCCGATCACCGCCAACACCAGGACCCCCAGGCCGGGCATGACCGGAACCCACCACTGCTGCAGGAAGAAGCTGAGGTTGCGGGCGGCGTCGGCGCCCAACTCCGGTGCAGGAGCGGACTGCCCGAGTCCGAGGAAGGACAGTGCTGCCAGGGTCAGGATCAGCGTGCCGAGGTCGAGGCTGGCGGCCACCAGCGCGTTGGGGACCGCGCCGGGCAGCAGGTGGCGCAGCGCGACCCGGATGCGTCCGACTCCGGCGAGCCGCGCGGCCTCGACGTGTGGACGCGCCTTCAGCCGGGCGATCTCACCGCGAACCAGCCTGGCGTAGAACGGCCACCACACGATCGACACGGCGATCAGGGTGTGCACGAAGCCGGGCCCGAGGGCGGCGACGACGGCGATCGCGAGAACCGGGGCAGGCAGCGACAGGAAGCCGTCGGTGATGCGCATCAGGGTGGCGTCCACCCAGCCGCCGGTCGCCCCGGCGATCAGTCCGACCAGTCCGCCGATGAGCAACCCGACGCCCACGACGACCAGCGCGGCGAACCAGCTCGACCGCACACCGAACAGCACCCGGCTGAGGATGTCGCGCCCGACGCTGTCGGTGCCGAGCAGGAAGCCGTCCTTACCGGGCGCCTGCAGCGGCATGCCGACCGGGACCAGCGGATCGTGCGGGGCCAGCAGCGGTACCGCGACGGCGATCAGGGTCACCAGCGCGATCAGCGAGACGCCGAGCCAATTCAGCACCACCGCACGATCTTTGGGCAGCGCAGCCATCCGCTTCTCGCGGCTGCGCAACAGTGCAGGGGCGGGTACTGCGATGGCCATCAACGCGCCTTTCGTTCGATACAGGCGACCTGGTGCGGACTGCCGGGAATGCCTTCCAGTCGGACGTCGAGGTCGATGTCGCTGCAGGTGTCGACCGCAATCGGGCACCGGGGATGGAAGGCGCACCCGGTCGGCGGTGACAGCGGGCTGGCCGGCTCGCCGGTCAGGACCCGGCAGTCACGGCCGAGATCAGGGATAGCGTCGACCAACGCCTGGGTGTATGGATGGGTCGGACGGCCGATGACGTCCTCCGCAGGCCCGATCTCGACGATCCGGCCCAGATACATCACGGCGATCCGGTCGGCGACCACCCGCGCCACCGACAGGTCGTGGGTCACGAACACCACCGACATGTCCAGGGTGCGGCGCAACTCGCCGATGAGGTTGAGCACCGAGGCCGCCAGCGATACGTCGAGCGCGCTGGTCGGCTCGTCGCAGAGCAGCACCTGCGGCGGGATCACCGTCGCCCGCGCGAGCGATACCCGCTGGCGCTGTCCGCCGGAGAGTTGTGCGGCCCGGGATTTGACCACATCCTGCGGCAGGCCGACCCGCTCCAGCACCGCGGCGACCGCGTCCTTGCGCTCGGCGCGCGACATCGAGGTGCCGCGCAGGCGTTCGCCGATCAGTTCACCGACTGACAGCCACGGCGTCAGCGAGGCGCCTGCGTCTTGAAAGACCATCTGCGGGCGCTGGTTTCCGGCCAGGTCTACCTCACCGGTGGTGGCCTTCTCCAGCCCGGCGACGATCCGCAGCAGGGTGGACTTTCCCGACCCGCTCTCCCCTACCAGGGCCACCGATTCACCGTGCGCGACGGTCAGCGACACACCGCGCAGCGCCTGCAGTTTGCCGCCCGAGGTACCGGAGCGATCCAGCCGGCGGCGGCGCACGGTGAAGGCTTTGGTGACGGTGCGGACGTCGACGGCGGGCGGCTGGTCTTTGACCACCTCGGCGTCGGAGCTGAAGGCTTCGGCCTCGGCGGCGATCACCCCGGCCAGCTCGGCCCGCATCTGGGTGGGTTCGACGATGCACGCGCTCACCCGGTTGTCGGCGACGAGCACCGGATCCGGTGGTGCCGCCGAACATTCGGCGCGCGCGAGCGGGCACCGCGGCACGAATGCGCACCCGGGTAGCGGGGCCGTCGGACTCGGTACCTGGCCGGCCATTGCGACCAGCGGACGGTCGCGTGCGGTCTCCAAGGTCAGCCGGGATTGCAGCAGGCCGTGGGTGTACGGGTGTGCGGGCGCGGCGAGAACCTCGGCGGTCGGCCCGATTTCGGCGATCCGCCCGGCGTACAGCACGGCGATGCGGTCGGCGATCTGGGCGGCGACACCGAGGTCGTGGGTGATCAAGACGATGCTGCAACCGATCTCGGCGCGCAGTCGTTGCAGCAACGCCAGCACCTGGGCCTGCACGGTGACGTCGAGTGCGGTGGTCGGCTCGTCGGCGATGATCAACTCGGGGTTGCCTGCCACCGCAATCGCGATCATCACCCGCTGGCGCAAGCCGCCGGACAGTTCGTGTGGATAGGCGCGCAGCCGCCGCTCGGGGTCTGGAATGCCCACGGCGGTGAGTAGTTTGAGTGCTTCGGCAGTGCTGCCGGCCACCTCTTCGACCTGCTTGCCGATCCGCATCGTGGGGTTGAGCGAGGTCATCGGATCCTGGAAGACCGCGCCGAGGTCGAGGCGACGCACCTTCCGCAGTTGCTTGGCGGCGCCGGTGAGCATGTTCGTGCCGCAGACCCGCACCGCGCCACTGGTTTTCGCCGAGCCGAGCAAACCGAGCATGCTGAAACCCAGCACGCTCTTGCCGGAACCGGATTCGCCGACCAGGCCGATGATTTCACCGGGCGCGATTTGCAGGGATACCCCGCGCAGTGCGTGGACGTTCTTGCCGTTACGGCGGAACGTGACACGCAGATCGTCCACCGCCGCGACCGCGCCGTCGACCGGCGGGGTCGCCGGGGCGTCCGGTCGTAGCGCAACACTTGCGGCGCTCGCCATGCAGTCTCCCGGAGGGTCAGAGGGTCATGGATGCGCTCGCCGGTGAGCCATCAGCCTGTCGATTGACAGTTTTGCGGCCCCCGCGTCACGGTGGGTGTCGCTGGCGTAACCAAACCAAGACGGCAAGTAACCGATAGGTATCCCGCGTTTCTGTCGTGTGACAGAAAATCCGTGGGGGTGTCTTTTCGCAGGTGGTGTGGGTCACCATCGAGGTCATGGAAACGACGCGGGCGGGCCGCCCGCGCTTGACCGAGCGGCGCAGACCCGGCACGACCGCGCGCGACGAGATCCTCGACGCCGCCGCGGAACTGTTCACCACGCGCGGCTATGCCAGCACGTCCACTCGGGCGATCGCCGAGGCGGTCGGCATCCGGCAAGCCTCGCTCTACCACTATTTCAAGACCAAGGACGAACTGCTCTCGGCGCTGCTGCATCAGACCGTCACCCCGACCCTGACGTTCCTCGCGGGCCTGGAGCGCGACGGTGAACCGGCCCGGGCGGCCCGCACCCTGCATGCCCTGGCCGCCTTCGACGGCGCGCAGTTGCTGACGTCGCGGTGGAACCTGGGTGCGCTCTACCTGCTGCCGGAGTTGCGGGAGGCCCGGCTCGCTGCGTTCTGGACCGAGCGGGAGCGGCTGCGCCTGGCCTACCTCGAGCTCAGCCGCACCGTCCTGACCGCTACCGGGATCGCCGCCGACGCCGCCGACCTGCCGTTTCGGCTGGTCGAGTCGTTGGTGAACATGTGGTCACCCCCGCCCCGTCCCGACTCCGCCACGCTGGCCGGGCACGTGGCCGACGCCTGCCTGCGGGTCCTGGGTGTCAGCGAGGATGCGCTCGCAGTGCTGCGCGCGTCCGGGCCTGTCGAGGCGGGACATTTGTAGTATCAGCAGATGCCGCTGGCCGAGGGCGAGATATTCGCCGGCTACACGATTCTGCGATTGCTGGGTGCGGGCGGAATGGGAGAGGTCTATCTCGCCCAGCATCCGCGGCTGCCCCGCCGCGACGCACTGAAGGTGTTGCCGGCGTCGGTCAGCAGCGACGCCGAGTATCGCGCCCGCTTCGAACGCGAGGCCGACATCGCCGCCACGCTGTGGCACCCGCATATCGTCGGCGTGCACGATCGCGGCGAGTTCGACGGTCAGCTGTGGATCGCGATGGACTACGTCGACGGCAACGACGCCGCCGACCTGCTGAAGCGTTTCCCGAATGGCCTGCCGCCGCGTGAAGTCCTCGGCATCGTCACCGCAGTCGCCGAGGCGCTGGACTACGCACACCAGCGCCACCTGCTGCACCGCGACGTCAAGCCCGCCAACATCCTGGTGTCCAAGCTGGAGTCCGGCGAGGAGCGAATCCTGCTGGCGGACTTCGGTATTGCCCGCTGGGATGACGATGCCAGCGGGCTCACACAGACCAACATGACCGTCGGGACGGTGTCCTATGCCGCACCCGAGCAGCTGATGGGCCGCGACCTCGACGGGCGGGCCGATCAGTACGCGCTGGCGGCCACGGCCTATCACCTGCTCACCGGAACGCCCCCGTTTCCGCATTCCAATCCCGCGGTGGTCATCAGCCAGCATCTGTCGGCGATGCCGCCGAGCCTCGGCGACCGCCGCCCCGATCTGGCCAACCTGGACTCGGCGCTGCGCAAGGCGCTGTCCAAGGATCCTGCCGAGCGTTACGGGCGGTGTGTGGACTTCGCCCGGGCGCTGGCCCACCACATCACCACCCCGCTGTCCGGCGACGGCCTGACCGATCCCGACGTCACCCGGCTGACTCCGATCACCGACGCCGCACCGATCGGTGAGCCGCAACCGCAATCCGACAATCGGTGGCTCAAGATTTTGCTGCCGGCCGTGTTGGTAGTGCTGATCGTCGGCGTGGCGGTCGCGTTCATCGCCGGACGCGACCGCGGTGAGGACGTCGCCGCCGAGGAGGACCGCACCACCAGCGCCACGAAGACAGCCCCCGTCGTCGCCCCACCACCGCCGGTCACGACGACCACCACGACGGAGCAGACGACCACCGCACCGACCGACACCGTCACCGTCGAACCGACACCGACGGCGGTGATCGGCTCGGACTGCGACGAGCCGGGCGCCACCGGCACGACGGCCGACGGCGCCACCGCGTACTGCACGCAGCTGCAATACACCAACCGCTATCTGTGGTCGGTCCACTCCGACGAGATCCCCAACCCGGTCGTCACGTCGTCGCCGGCGGTGGCCCCACCGGTGGAAAACGAGTCTCCGGTCCGGATCTGCATGCAGGAGACCGGGCACACCCGGCTGCGGTGCGCCGAGGAGATTCTGCGCGGCAACGGCGGCTGATGTACGTCGGGTGAAACACATCCACCCCCCTGTGGCGATAGAGGACGCAAGAGGCTGGTGGGATCTGCTCGAAGAGCGACCTTCAAGCTCCCTGGGCTATGTTCGACCGGAGACAGACGGAGGTTCGAGTGAAGAGGCTCATCCTGGTGGCCGCAGGCACGCTCGCCGCGAGTTCGGCAGCAGCCGCCCTCAGCATGGGGGCCAGCAGCGCCGACCCCAACGCCGGCGGCACGATGAACATCCTCGGCGAGCCGTACTACAAGGCGGTCGCGATCCTGCACGCGCAGGGCATCTCGACGGTGTTCGGCGGCTCGGTGGGCAGTGACGTTCCGCAGGCCAAATGCATCGTCCAGAGCCAGAAATACCTGGCCAGCGGCAAGATGTCGCTGATGCTGAACTGCACCAAGGCCGCCCAGCCCGACGCGCCTGCCCAGAGCGGACCGGGCGCGGGACCGTCGCAGGCACCGATCCCGGCCGACGGCGGCTCACGCCCGACGCCCGGCGCGCCGGGAACCGTCGTCGTCACCCCGACCCAGGTCGGCTGACCGGCCCCCTCGGCTAGACTCCTGGCACCCACTGCCGGGAGGTTTCGCCGATGCTGCGCCCACGCCGTTTCGAACGGGAGATCGATCCGGGCCCGGTGCAGATTCAGGCCCGCAAGGTCGCCTTCGACGTCTCCGATGCGCCGCTGCACTGGATTCCGAACCACCCGGTCGCCTCGCATGTGGTGAGCCTGCTCAACGTGGTGCTCCCGGTGGCCGAGCGCTGGTTCGTCGAGACCTACAACGAAGCGTTGCCGCTGGTGCAAGACCCACGCCTGGCCGAGGACATGCGCGGCTTCATCGGCCAGGAAGCCACCCACGCCGACACCCACGATCGGCTGTTGCACGAGCTGATGGTGGCCCGCGGGGTGGACCCGGAGCCGATCCTGCGCCAGCTGGACTACGTGTTCGGCCAGGTGCTGGGGCCCAGCAGCTCGACCGATCCGCGGCGCAGGCTGAACAATCTGTGCGACCGGCTCTGGCTGATCGCGGCCATCGAGCACTACACCGCGGTGCTCGGCGACTTTGCCCTCAACTGTGCCTGGGACGACTACGGCGCCGATCCCACTCTGGTCGACGTGTTCCGCTGGCACGGCAGTGAAGAGGTCGAGCACCGCAACGTCGCTCATGACGTCGCCGTCTACTTCCACGACAGCTATCTCGACCGGATCCGCTCCATGGCGTTGGCCGTGGTGCTGATCGCCGGCTTCTTCAACCGCGGCAGCTGGTATCTGTGCCGCACCGACCCGACACTGGGCCTGAGCTGGTGGCGGATGCAACGGCTGCGGGCCCGGGACTCCAAGCTGGGTCTGCTGCCCAAGTACCGCACGCTGTTCGGCACCACCACGCTGACGTACTTCCGGCCGAACTACTCGCCGGAGGACGTGGGCTCGACGGCGCAGGCGGTGGCCTATCTGGCCAGCTCGCCCGCCGCCCGCGCGGCGCACCTGTGAGAGTGCGGTTACGGTCCGCGCCGCCGAGCGCGTCCGGACGGACCCGTCACGATGTCCTGCTCCGCCTCACCGATGCGTCGATCACGGCGCTGTGGGCGATCAGCGGCGCGGTTCGCAGACCCGGCACGCCGCCGGCCCGCGACCATACGCTGCAATTGCAGGTCGTCGACCGCCGGGTGGTCGCCCACGATCAGCACGTCGTCGCGCTGACGCTGGCCGCACCGGATCGGCGACCGCTGCCCGCCTGGCATCCCGGCGCGCACATCGACGTCCACCTGCCCAGCGGGCGGGTCCGGCAGTACTCGCTGTGCGGTGACCCGGACCTGCACACCAGCTACCGCATCGCGGTGCGACGCATCCCCGACGGCGGCGGCGGTTCGATCGAGATCCACGACGATCTGCAGGTCGGCGCGATCGTGACGAGCGGTGGCCCGCGCAATGCGTTTCCGTTGACCGTTCCCGGCTACGGCTCACCGACGCAACGGCTGCGCTTGATCGCCGGCGGCATCGGTATCACCCCGATCCTGCCGATGCTCGGCTTGGCGCAGCGGTTGGGTGTGGACTGGTCGATGGTCTACGCCGGGCGCAGCGAGGAGTCCATTCCGTTTCTCGACGAGGTGCGCAGGTTCGGTCCGCGAATCCAGATCCGCACCGACGACGTGCACGGAATGCCCACCGCCGCAGAGTTGTTGGGTGACTGCCCGGATGGCACGACGGTCTACACGTGCGGTCCGGCGCCGATGCTGACCGCGATCCGCGCCGCGCTCGCCGGACGCGACGACGTCGAACTGCATTTCGAGCGATTCGCGGCGGCACCGGTGATCGACGGCACCACGTTCACCGCGACGGTGGCGTCGACGGGCACCACGCTGACCGTACGCCCCGACGAAACGCTGCTCGCGGCCCTGCGCCGCGAACGGGTGCCTGCCCCGTACTCGTGCCAGCAGGGGTTCTGCGGAACCTGCCGTATCGGGGTCGTCAATGGCGTTGTGCAGCATCGGGATACCCTGCTCACCGAACCCGAGCGCGCTGCCGGCATGATGTTGACCTGCGTGTCGCGCGCCCCCGACGGCGGGCACCTGGAACTGGACCTGTAGTCAGTCGGCCTTCATCATCGGAATGCCCTCGCTGGTCGAGAACTGGGCGTCCTCCTGGCTGGCGAGGCCCATCGACACCAGCGTGCGCGGGAAGATCAGGTCGGTCAGATAGGCCAACCCGACGGCCCAGCGGTTGACTCCCCTCGGGATCGCATACAGGTGGTAGGCGCGCGTGACGGCCTTGGCAGGCAGGCCAGAGACCTGGATATTGAGCGGGTTGGCGACGGCCTTGCCCGGCCCGAGATCGACGACCAGGCCCATGTTGCGATGCCGATAGTCCTTGGGTGTGCCGAAGCCCAGGCTGGCGGCGACGTTGCGGGCCAACGCTTTTCCCTGCCGGACGGCATGCTGGGCGGTCGGCGGGGTGATCTTGCCCGGCTGGGTCAGATCCGGCACCGCCGCCGCGTCACCTGCCGCGAACACGTTGGGGTGACCCGGCACTCGCAGGTCCGCCCCCACTTTCAGCCTGCCCTTCTCGGTCGGCAGGCCCAGCGTCTCGATCAACGGTGCGGCGGTCACCCCGGTCACCCAGGCGACGGTGCGGGTGTCGAGCCGTGAATCATCACTGAGTACAACGTGATCCGGGTGAACTTCTTTCAAGGTCAGGCCCAGTCGGACGTCGATGCCGCGGGCGTGCAGCACGTCCATCGCGGCCTTGCCGAGCTTTTCCCCCACCTCGGGCATCACCTGTTCGGCCAGATCCAGCAGCACGAACCGCACCGAACCGGGGTCGAATCCCATCTGGCGGGCTGCCGCGTCGGCCAACGCGCGCAGCTGGACGATCAGCTCGGTCCCCGAATACGACGCACCCACCACGACGATCGTGCGCCGGCCGGCGGCGACGGCGGGGTCGTCGTCGATGGTGGCCAGTTCCAGCTGCTCGAGGAAATGGTCACGCAGGTACAGCGCCTCGGCGATCGATTTGAGCCCGCGCGCGTAGGTGGCCAACCCGGGGATGTCGAAGAGCCGCGTCACCGAACCCGGGGTGAGCACCAGCCGGTCCCAGGCCAGCTCGTGGGTGCGGCCCTCGGGATCGGTGTAGCTCAGCGTGTGCGCCGTCAGGTCGGCGTCGTCGACCCGGCCGCGGATCACCCGGACACCGGGCAGTGTGCCCGCCAAGGGGATCGAGACGAAGCGGGCATCGACCAGACCGCCTGCCACATCGGGCAACAACGGCGTGTACAGCATGTAGTCGATCGGTGAGATGAGTGTGATCTCGACGTCCGCATCGTGCTTGCGAAGCCGCCGCTGCAGTCGGCGTGCACACTCGAAACCAGTGAAGCCGCTGCCCACTACCACCACGGACGTCATCGGGTCCTTTATACCCGAGTGGCCCGATCACAAACGTGGCTTGAACACCTTGCGCGACGCTGCAAGAACCGAGCAGGATGGGTAGCCCTATGGCCTTGAGTCGGTTGTCCGCGGTGTGGTCGTCAGCGGCCGCCCTGCCGGTGAGTACGACGGCCGCGATGGCGTATCGAACCTTGTTCATGACCGTCAAACGGTTGGTGCTGGGCCGGCGGATCACCGTGCGGCTGGACGGCGAAGACATCACGCTGACCGTCACCGAATTCGATTCGCGTCTCGATGTCCGGGGACTTGCCGTCGGCCAGCTCAACGATGTGCGCTTGCTCGCCACCGACATTCGTTGGGGCAAAAGATCTTTCGAGCGGGCTACCGTGGTGTTGCACAATGTGCATGTGAAGCCGGGGGTACCGCCGGTGCTGGTGGCGGCTCCGGTCGAGGTCAGCCTGGCGGTCTCCACCCATGCACTCGACGAGGTGCTGTCCGGGGCCCGGCTGGCCGGGCACGTCGACGACGACGGCGTCGCCCGGTTACGGTGGGCGCGCCATCCCGGGCTGGGCAGCGTGGAGGTCGATGTGCGGCTGGACGGCTCGACACTGTGGCTACGCGCCCGGGCGCTGCGGATGCGTCGGCGCCGCTGGCGGTTACCGGCCCGGTTGCCTGCCTATCCGGTGCGGTTACCCGAGCTGGCCAGCGGGCTCACCCTGACGAGTCTGTCGCTGGGGCCGGGGTCATTGCATCTGACCGGTGGCGTGGCGCAGTGGCGCACCGAGATGCCCGCCGCCCGCGTCGAGGACGTCCTCACCAGGCTCCGCCGGGACTAGCCGTCGGCGTTCGTAGCGACGGATCGCCAGCGCGATGAGAACGGCGAGTGCCCAGCCGAGCAGGATGTCGATCACGTAGTGCTCGGCCGAGTACACCAGGGTGAACGCCATGATCGCCACATAGCCGGCCAGCAGGGGCTGCCAGCGGCGACCCACCCGGCCCCACAGAAACGCCGCGATCATCAGTGACAACCCGGCGTGCAGCGACGGAATCGCGGCGACCAGGTTGACGCTGGCCTGGCCCTCGTCGAGCAGCGCGCGGGCCACGTCGAGGTGCAGCGTTGCGAAGCCGCGGCTGGAGATTCGTTCCACGACGTCGCCGGCGCCGGCGTGCACGGTGTGCACCGTGCCCAGCAGCCCACCGTCGGCGAGCGCTGCCGGGCGGAACATGCACGATGGCTCGGCCGGCCCGCCGACCAGATCGGCGGGTTCGCAGCGTGCCGCCGCCCAGGGCGGCGCGGCGGGCATCACCGCGTAGACCACCAGTGCGGCGAACGACAACACCACGAACCGGCGGACGAACGCCTTCCACTCCGCCCGGTCACGCAGCCACAACACCGCGGCCACCACGTACGGAAGGATGAAAAACGACATGTACACCGTGCTGACGACCACCTCCCACCAGGGCGGGGACGGCATCTTGAGGTGCTCCTGCAGCCAGACCGTGGGTATCGCGCCGAACATGCGCCGGTCCACGTCCGGCTGCCACAACCACTGGGTGGGCGTGCCGATGAGGTCGGCCGCTCCCCGGCTCAGGTCGTAGACGATCAACACCAATGCGAAAGGCAGCCAGTCCCGCACGATCTGCAGCACGCGCCGCCTGCCGATGCTGGCGGCCAGTAGCCCGGTGCACACATAGAGCAGGACGAGCTCGCGGTTGAGCGCCAAACCGTTTGTGGCCGTCCACAATACGATGCCCGTGATCCAGATTCCGATCGCGGCGCGGCGCGCAAGGACGAGCCGGCGGGTTCGCCGGTCCGGAGTGTCTTCCGATGACTCGGCGTCGACGTCGATAGCGGTCATCGCCGCCCACTCAACCGGTTCATCGCATGGGATTACCCGCTTTGGGCAGAATTCCGCGCCACCCGGGCGCTCGTCAGTCCCAGGCGGAGGCGACCGCGTCGGCGACGTCGATGACTTTGGCCTGCTGGGAGGCCGGGCTGTCGATTTCGTCGGCGACATAGGCCGCGACGAAGCGGCGGATCTCGGTGTCCACCCCGGCGACGATGCGCAGGATCTCGCCGCGCACCGATTTCGACGTCACATGTACGGCGATATCGGACGGGCGCGGCTTGGCGACGTCGATGACGAGCAGCAGCGGCTCGGCCGCGCGGGCGGTCGCCCGCAACGCGATGTCGCCGTCGACCTTGAACCGCTGCTTATCCACCCGCAGGTCGACGATCAGCTCGATCACCAGCGGAATACGGACGTTGAACGTGATGGTGTCGCCCACAGTGCGCCGCGCGGTCGGCTGCTGGATCTGCACCTTGGCGGTGACCTTGGCCAGGCCGGCGGGTCCCTGCGCCATCGGGCCCATCTCGAACTCTCCCCCGGCGATCTCGGCGAACGCCGCGGCCACCCGCTCCTCGGTCACCGCGACTTCGAAGAACCGGCGGCCGAATTCCTCGTAGGTGACGAAGCTGTGAGTGTGCATAGAGGTCTACAGTCTCATGCCGGATGTGGACGTCAGAGCGCGGACCGGTAACAAATCGGTGCTGTCAGCGCGGCGGCCACACCAGGGTCAGTACGGCATCGTCGGCGGGTTCACCGGCGGCGACGGCGAAGATGTCCAGCGCGGCGACCACCGCCGCGCGTTCGTCGGGGCTCATCGCCCGCAAAGCGCGGGTGATGGCACGGCGCCGGTGCCGGGTCATCTTGCGGACCAGTTGGCGACCCTCGGTGGTGAGCGACAGCGAAATGTTGCGCCGGTCCGCCGCGGAGTCCTGCCGGTGCAGGAAGCCGGCCCGGATCAACCGATCGCAGATCCGGCTGGCGTTGGAGGCGCTGATGTCGAGTGCGGCGGCAACCGATGCCAGGTTCAACGGACCGTGGGTGTCGATCATCACCAGCACCCGCAGCTGGGGAACGGTGACGACTTCGGAGATCTCGGCGATCGAGCCTGCGGCGATCCCTACCAACGCGCGTGAGGCCCGAAGTACCGCATCGATGTCCGACGCGGAAGGTCCGTCGACTTCCTGGCTCTTCACCCCTGGCATTGTGCCAGCAGCAGTTCGCGAATCCGTTGTTCACCCGTCGGGCCCGCGACGCCGCACGAAAGTCGCTCAGTCGTGTCCTCGCGGCGGTGGCTGGACCGCGACGCCGCCGGAGTCATGTTCGGGTCCGGCGTCGGGATGTTCGGCGGGCACCCGCTCGCGGAACCGCCGCGCTTCGCTGGGACCGGTCGGCTTCGCCGGATCACGTTGGTACGGCCCGGGCTTGGGGCGCGGCTTGCCGCCGGGGAAGGAAAGACGAATGATGGTGCGCTGCACGGACAACCACTGTTTGGAGAACGGTCCGGAGTTGTAGGGCAACTGGTAACGCTCGCAGATGTCTTTGATCTTGGGGGCGATCTCGGAGTAGCGGCTGCTGGGCATGTCGGGGTACAGGTGATGTTCTACCTGGTAACCCAGGTTGCCGCTGACGAGGTGAAACAGCGAGCTGCCCTCGATGTTGGCCGCGCCGACCAATTGCCGCACGTACCAGCCGCCGCGGGTTTCGTCGGCGACCTCTTGTTCACTGAACGTGTAGGTCTGATCGGGGAAATGGCCGCAGAAGATGATGGCGTTCGACCACACATTACGGATCACGTTGGCCAGCGCGTCGGCGCCCAGGGTGCGCAGGAACGTGCTCTCCACCCCGGGCAGTATCCGGTCGAGGAACGCTGCTGCCGAACCGATCCGGCCACCTCCGGAGATCTGGCGTAACCGCCGTCCGACGCGTGACTGGGCCGGCTGCTCGATCCGGCCGCGTAGCGTGAGCTGCGCCAGGGCGAAGGCTCCCGCACTGATGCTCGGCCAGCCCACGTAGTCCTTGATGATCTGCGCGCGAGCCTTACCGGTGATGCCTTTCAACTCGGAGCGGACTTCGGCCCATGGCTTCTCACCGCGCTGCGCCGCGCGAAAGTCGATGTCGTGGACGGCTACTCCCCACTCGAACAGGATCATCAGCAAGACGTTGAACAGTGGCTGAGCGAGCCACACCGGGTGCCACGGCTGGTTCGGGTCGATCCGCATGATCTCGTAGCCGAGGTCGCGGTCCTTTCCGCGAATGTTGGTGTAGGTGTGGTGGACGAAGTTGTGTGAATGTTTCCACGCTTTGGCTGTCGACGCGGTGTCCCAGTCCCACACCGAGGAGTGAACGTCCGGGTCGTTCATCCAATCCCATTGACCGTGCAGGATATTGTGTCCCAACTCCATGTTCTCCAGGATCTTGGCCATGCTCAGGCAAGCCGTCCCGAGTACCCACGCCGTCTTCGACCGGGACGCCAGCAGCAGCACGCGTCCGACGACGACGATCTGGCGTTGGGCAGCGATCACGGATTTGATGTAGCGCCGGTCCCGATCACCGAGTTCGGCGAAGATCTCGTCGTGGATGGCGTCGAATTCCTTGGCGAGCTTCTCGAGTTCGCGGTCGGTCAGTCGCGCCAATGGGCTCTCGATCATGGTGCTCATGAAGATCCTTCCGATCACAGTTCGAGTTCGAGGTCGCCTTCGGCGGTGTGGATGCAGATGCGAACGTCCTGGCCGGTCGGTTCGGTGACATCGCCTGAACGCAGGTCCCTTACCTTGCCCGACTTCACCGTGCCCACGCAGGTGTGGCAGATCCCGATCCGGCAGCCGTACGCCAGGTTGATTCCGGCTTGTTCACCGGCCTCCAAAATCGGTGTGCCGCTGTCGCAGTCGACGGTGACGTCACTCTCGGTGAACGTGACCTTGCCACCTCTGCCTGCCCCGGGATTGCCGCCGATCTTCGGCTGGAAGCGTTCGTAATGCAGTCGCTCGGGGTCCCCGCGGCGTTGCCAGAACTCGATGAGTCCGTCGAGTAATTCGCCCGGGCCTGAGCAGAAAGCCTCCCGGTCCCGCCAGTCCGGGCACAGGTCGTCGAGTTCGTCGGGCGCCAAGCGGCCGCGTTCGGACGTCAGGCGTATGTCCAGCCGAACGCCGTCGTGGCGGCGTTCGAGATCCTCGAGCACCGACAGGAACATGACGTGCTCGCGGTGGCGATCGGAGTGCAACACCACGACATCGGTCAACTCGTCGCGGTGGTCGAGACTGCGCAGCATGCTGATGATCGGCGTGATACCGCTGCCCGCGCTGATGAACAGCAATTTCGCCGGCAACGGCTCGGGCAGCGTGAACACGCCCTCGACGTCCCCGAGTCGCACGACCTCGCCCGGCGCGACGCCGTGGACGAGATACGGTGAGACCACGCCGCTGTCGACTTTCTTCGGAGTGACGCTGATTAGACCGTCCGTTGGCTGCGGATCGGATGTCAGTGAGTACGCCCGCCAGTGATAGCGACCGTCGATGACCAAGCCGAGGCGCACATATTGGCCCGGCTTGTGGCCCGGCCATTCATAGCTCGGCCGGATCAACACGCTCGCCGCCTCGGTGCCCTGCGGTTCGATGCGCTCGACGCGGCCACGCAACTCCTTGGTCGTCCACAGGGGGTTGACCATTTCCAGGTAATCGTCGGGCCGCAGCGGGCTGAACAGGTGGCGTATCGCCCTCAGCATCAGCCGACGCCCACGCGGCACAGGTGGCTGCGCACCTCGTTCGGCCATCTCGCGTCCTCCCCTGTGTGAGCGGCGCCACAGGTATTCCCTGGCCTGTGTTGCCCCGATGCCGGGATGTGAAACCGCCACCGATTACCGCAGTCGCGGTCCGATATCGGGAAGCTCCCGAATGCCGAAGTGCTCGCGCAGGACTCGCGCGGCGGCATGCATACCGCACATTCCGTGTACTCCCGGTCCGGGCGGGGTCGCTCCAGAGCACAGGTACACGTTGTCCAGCGGGGTGCGGTACGGGTTCCACCGCGCAACCGGCCGGGCCAGCATGCGATACATCGACACCGTGCCCACCGCGATGTCGCCGCCGACGTAGTTGGGATTGTGTCCGGCCATCGATGCGGCCGGAATACCGCGCGAGCCGATCACGACGTCGCGGAAGCCGGGCGCGAATCGCTCGATCTGCGCGGTCACCGCTTCGGTCATGTCGCGGGTGGAACTGTTCGGGACGTGCGCGTAGGTCCACAGCGGCCGCGCCCCGCGGGGCCCGAAGCGGCTCGGATCCACCACGGTGGGTTGGCTGGCCAGAGTCATCGGTGTCGGGCTGTGCCGCCCGGCAGCGGTGTCGGCTTCGGCCTGTTTCATCTCCCGGCGGCTGCCACCGATGTGCAGGGTCCCGGCTTCGGCCAGCCGCGGGTCCGCCCACGGCACCGGACCGGAGAGCGCGAAGTCGACTTTGGCCACCCCATTCCCGGGCGTGAACCGGCCGAGTGCCGACCGGTAGCCCTCGGGGAGCGCAGCGCCGAAAACCTTGGTGAGCGTCCACGGCGAGGTGTCGAACAGATACACCCGCGCCGGCGGCAACTGGGCGGCGTCCGTGATCTGGCAGTCGGTGACGACCTCACCACCACGCGCGGCCAGGTCGGCCAGCAACGCCGCGGTGATGGCCTGGCTGCCGCCGATCGGGATCGGCCAACCGTGGCTGTGCGCCAACGTGCCGAGCAGCAACGCCGCCGCTCCACCGGCCAGTGACGGGATCACGATGTTGGCGTGCGCGGCGACTCCGGTGAGCAAGGCACCGGCCCGGGGCGCCCGGGTTACCCGGTCCCAGAGTGGGCTGCCCAGTTCCGCCGCGCCGGCCGCCAACGCCGCCGCCCCCGCCAGGCCCGAGGGGCGCAACACGCTGCCCGGCACGCTCCGGAAATCGGAGAGGCCGACATCGCGCACCGCCATCCATCCCGCGACCAGCGGAGCCATCACCCGCCGGTAGGTCCGGCCCTCCTGCGCGCCGTCCTCGGCCAGCTCGCCTACCGTGCGGTCGAAATCCTGGTAGGCCACCGCGGCACGTCCGTCAGGAAGCGGCTGCGCGTAGGCGATCGACGGCTCCGGCAACTGCACACCGCGCGCCTTGAGGTCGAAACGCTCGAAGAACGGTGACGCCACCGCCATCGGGTGAACCGCCGCACACAGGTCGTGGCGAAGCGGCGCCCCGACATCCAGATCAACGGTGCGACAGCCGCCACCGGCCGTGGTTTCGGATTCCAGCACCTGCACCGACAGGCCCGCGGCGGCGGCGATGACGGCCGCGGCCAGACCGTTGGGGCCGGAGCCGACGACCACCACATCCAACGGTGCGCTCATCGTCGTGTGGTACCACGGGTGTGGCGGCGCTAACCGTCAGTGCTTCGCGACAGCGTGCCAGGCCAGATCGGCAATGGCTGCGCAGTAGTGCTCGGCGATCGGCTCGCGGGTGTACAGCGCTCGCACATTGATCGGAGCGAGAACGAGTTGCATCGCGGCGATCGTGTCGACGCCCTCCCGCAACTCACCGCGCGCGGCGGCCCGGTCGAATACTGTTCGAACCCCGGCGAATCGCCGCATCCAGAACGCGATTCGGGTGTCGTCGGCGAAGGCGGCGCGGTCGTCGACCACCATGGCGCGCAGGAGGCTACGGCCGACCGTGTCGTTGACCTGTTCTGCCACCACCCGGGCCAGCGCCTGCAGATCGGTGCGCAACGAACCGGTGTCCGGCGGCGTGAGGACATCGTTACTCCAGTACAGAAGCGCCTCGAGGGCAAGCCGGCTGCCGTCTCCCCAGTACTGGGTGATCACGGATTCGTCGATCTTGTGGCGAGAACACATCGTCGGGATGTCGAACCGCTCCAGACCCCACCGGGTCAGCTCGTCGTAAGCGGCCTTCATCACCGTTTGCCGGACGTCGTCGGGGACGCCGGCGACCCTGTGCTCTGCGTCGCCGTCGATCGGTCGGCCTCCCATCCCTGCCAGTCAACCACGCTGGCCCGAGCTTATCCCGATAGGAGCAGGGTGACTTCGATTGCGGGAGAAAGCCCTTCCCGTCCACGGGACACGCCACGCATCAGCGAGGCTGCGTCACCACCACCGGGACGTCATCCTGCCAGGGCTGACGGGCGACCAGGTCCGCGACGGCGAAGGTGCCGCGCTCGAACTCCCCCGTTGCCGCATCGACGAGCCGGTAGTGCTGAGACTGCCGCTGAATCGGTTGGCCGTCGATCATGATGACGCGAACCTCTCCGGGTTCGAACCCACAGCGTCGGTGCAACGCCGCGACCAATGCTTCGTTGTGGAGGTGCCCATCGCCAAAGCTCCACCCGAGCGCATACGCGGCGATCATCTCGCCCTCAACGATCGCGTAACCGTTCTCCCGACCCGTGGGTATCACGCGGTTGAGCAATGTGATCACTGCGCGCCCGTGTGCGTACATCGCCCGGAAGGCCAGTCCGCGATACGTTGCGATCTCCGCGTTCTGCGGGCCGACGAGGGATTCCAGTTGTTTGTGCTGCAGGCGGCCCAGGCCGATCCGTCGCGCATGAATCTTCTCGACGGCAGATTCGGTAAGACACCACGTCGAGATGTCCCAGTTCCCGGCGTAGTAGCGCATACCGGGCAGGAACGAGACCTTCGGCGGATTGAGGTTTCCCACCGCGATCGCCAGCGCGATCACGACCATCAATGCCGCGATCGGCCACGGCTGCGTGACATCGCCCAGACCGATGTCGGCGTGCGCGACGAACAGCGAGCCGATGCCGAAAATCATGAACACGTTCCACTCCAACGGCACGCCAAGTGGAATGGACGACAGGATGACCAGATGAAAGATCACCATCACCGTGGCAGCGATCAGTGTCGCCGCACCGCCGTGCGAGAACAGCAACACCAGCGGAACACCCATTTCGATCACTGTGCCGCCGTGTGCGAGCAACCGGGGAATGATGCTGGGCTGGATGTCTTCGGGATAGCCACGATAGAGCCTGGTACGCAGCATCTTTGACCGGATCAGCGGGCTATTGCCCATCATCGTTGCGACAACGTACGGGAAGTGCTTGTTGAGTTTCGACGTCGCCGCACCGATCCAGATCGCAACCATGACCAGCTTTGCGGCGACGATCATATCCGGACCGGGGAACAGGAACGTCACGGTCAACGCTGCGTACACCTCACCGCGGCAGGCGAGGAAGATGAGCTTGTCCCGCAGGCTCACCAGTGCCAGCAGCACCAGAATCAGCGCGATCTTCCATATCGGGAGTAAGCCGACCGACGTGCCGAGTGCCGGAGTTGCGCCGGTGCCATCCGATAGCAGCGCGTGGATGGTCGCCACCAGGAGACCGGCATACAGCACCGCCTCGAAGGCGGTGCGGCGGTCCCCGCCGGTCAGGGGAATCCGGTTGGGCCACGGCGGCAATCGGATCGTACCGGGGCGAAGCCAATACAGCACAGACCCCATCGGCGGCTTGATCTTGCCGGTGAGGGGTCCGAAGCCGCACCCCAACCCGAGCACTTCGAAGAGCAGTGCCCAGAGCACCGTCTTCTGGAAGACGATCGGCTCGCTCCACCACGACGTGATGTTGCTCCATCCGTCAATTCCCTTGGTGGTCAATGCAAAGCAGACGCCACCCAGAATGAAGAGACCGATTTTCACGGTATACATCACATAGAGCACGTCGGGATTTCCCATACCGCGCTCGGCAATGTGGCGCACGAGCGGCTTGAGCCGGTCGGAGCGGTTACCGTCCCGCCATCTCGCGTAGTCGATGGCCGGCGAGTCCGCTTTCAGGAAGCCCATTGCATCACCTGCCCGACGCGGCGACGAGCAGCGCTTCATTCCGGACGGCCGCCAAGTGATGAAGAAGAGGCTCGTTGCGGCCGAATACGGCGTGGTCGACGCCGGCTTCGAGACCACGCTGACATGCGGCCGCCATCGGGAAGTCTTGCCCGTCGAGGACTTGAGCCGCACCGTCGAGCCCCATTTTGTACCAGGCGCGCTGCTCGTCGGTGGTCACCTCATCGGGCGCGGCGATGGACAGGTAGAGCACCGTCTCTCCCGGGGATCTGCCCGGGTAGGCCCGCAGCATCTGCGACGTGCCGGGCGCTTCGATCAGAACACAGCTGGGAAACAGGCCGTACACCACAGTGCCGAAGAATTGGTCCGGCCAGTCCGTCTCGGGAACGTCGCGATACTGCACGATGTCGCGGAAGGGAAACGCCCAGCGGATGTTCCGCCCGTAGATGTCGTAGACCGAGTTGTTCGACGCGAGCGGGTCGAGGGTGTCGGCGTGCACGTAGGGGAAGTGGTATCCCTCGAAGTTCACGTCGATGGCCAGCTTCCAATTGCACGCCAGGTCGAATCGCCGGGTTTCCACGTGGTGGCTCGTGCCGAACGCGTAGTCGGCCAGTGGGGTTGACACCCCGTCCAATGCTGCCGAGGTGTCTACCTCAGCCATCAGCCCGACGACGATCAGCCCGGCCTGCTCACTGACGGGCAGCGGGACCAGACCACGTTCGTCCAGATCGGCTCCGGCGAACATCCTGCGCGCCGGCGCGCCCGCCAGGCGGCCATCGAGGCCGTAAGACCAGCCGTGGTATGGGCAGGTGAAGATCCTGGTGGTGCCGCAATCAGCGGCGACCTGCGCGCCGCGATGCGCGCACCCGTTGACGAAGGCACGCAGTATTCCGTCCTTGGCCCGCGCCAGCAGGACCGGCACGCCCATCACGTCTTTGGTGGAGTACGACCCGGGTGCGGCTACTTCGCCCGCCCAGCCCACCACGTGGGGAACGCTGCGCAACATGCGGACGTCGGCGTCGAAGCGGTCGCGATCGACGTAGGAACTCCTCGGTTCGCGCCAGACCTCGTTGGCGATATCCAAGGTGTCGTTCTCGAAGTGCTTGAGGACGCGACGTGTGAGTTCTACCGATTCGTCTCGTGGCATGGAGAGGACCTTCACGTGATATCGACAAGCGCCGACCGGATGGCGCGGCACTGACTGGCGAAGAAGCGTTGGGATACCGTGGTATTCGGGGCAATCAGGTCGAACGCGTGGAAGGCACCCTCGGCAATCTCCTCCTGAACGTCGACCCCGGCTGTGCGGAGCCGCTGTGCATAGTCACGGCATTCCTCGAAGAAGAGGTCTCGGGTACCGACACCGATCCATGCCGGTGCGAGCCCCGTGAGCTCTCGGCGGCGTGCCGCTACGGCGGTCTGCGGGTCCGCGCCCGCGAGGTACCAACGCCACGCAATCAGATTGTCCCGGGCGCTCCACATCACCCGCGGGTTCGCTTCGTCGGGTGTCCGGTCGTCGAGCATCGGATAGACCAGCAGTTGCAAGGCAACGTCGACGTCGCCACGGTCGTGGGCCAGCTGTGCGACCGCAGCGGCGAATCCCCCACCCGCGCTTGCGCCACCGACGGCGAGCAGCGCCGGGTCCACCCACGACTGCCGTGAAAGCCATTGCAGCGCGGCGTAACAGTCGTCCAGCGGCGTGGGATACGGATGTTCCGGGGCGAGCCGGTGCTCCACCGCGACCACGGCGATATCGGTGAAGTTGGCCAGCTTGCGACAGAATCGATCTTCCTGCGCTGCCGTGCCCATGACGGTTCCGCCACCGTGAATCCACAACAGCGCGCCACCCGACGCTACCGCCGGACGATGTACGCGTACGGTCACATCACCGTTCACACGGCCGACCTCGACATCGCGCAGCCGTCCGACGCGGCCCGCAAGCGTCATGAGAGCTCGCGGCATCGTCAAACCACGATGCAGCGCATAGCCGTTCGGCAGTATGCGGGCCACTCGTCGGAGCTCCGGGTCGAACTGCGTGTAGTCGATGTCACCCACCGATCCTCGCCGCGGCGGGAACGCGAGGCGCGGGCACCTTCCGTCCGGCACGAAGAAAGCTGCCCGCGCGCACTGTCCCGACCACATCGGTCGGCTCTCCATTGCGGACGACCGTGCGGCCGCCGACCAGCACTGCCGGCACGGTGTCGTCGTTGCGGTTCACCATGCGGCTCAGCCCGCCGTACTGCGCGACAGGCTCCTCGACATACTTATCCAGCGAATCGTCCAGGTGCGCCGGATCGACCACAGTGATATCGGCTCGGTCCCCCACCCGCAGGTATCCCGCGTCCAGCGAAAACCAGTCGGCCAGTTCACCTGTGAGCCGGCGCACGGCGTGCTCGACCGTCATGAACGGCGCACCAGCCTGCTCGCTCTGGTGAACATGTCGTAACAGGCGCAACCCGCTGTTGTAGAAAGCCATGTTGCGCAGATGCGCGCCGGCATCGGAGAAGCCGACCTGCACGCCGGGATCGACTGCCAGTTTCTTGAGCACCTTGGGGCGATGATTCGAGATGACGGTGCGCCAGCGTAGCGCGCGGCCGTGTTCCACAACGAGATCGAGGAACGCATCCACGGGATGGATGGCGCGGTCCAGACCGATTTGGCCGAATGTCTTGCCCACCAGAGACGCATCGGGACAGGACACGACATCCGCGTCGAAGAAATCCTTGTGCCACGCCCCGATGGCGAACTTGTTGTCGTAGTCCGTCCGGAACCGACGCCGGTACGACTCGTCACGCATCAGATCATTGCGTTGTATCTCATCGCGGAGGTGCAGCGCGGCCGCCCCCGCACCCAGCTCCTCAAAGATCACCAAATCGATCCCGTCGCCGTACACCTCGAAAGGCACGGGCAGATGCTGCCATCGGAAGTCACCGTCGAGGGCGTTGATCAAACGCGCTGCACCGGTGAGTATCCGGTGTCCGATCGGATTCGACTTGGCGTCGGCGGCGGCGAGGAAGCTGATCTTGAGCGGCCGTCGCAGCCCGCCGATGGACCGGGACAGCTGTGCGGCCACCCGCAGCGGGTGCTGGATGTCGGGTCCGCTCTGCAAGACGCGACCGCGCTTGCGTACCAGCCGGGTGAGCCGGCGCATCTCCTTGCGTTTGACATAGGTCGAGGGCAGCGTGCGGGACCGGCACACGTCCCCATCGAGCCGGTCGAACAGCAGCTGCTGGGAGGACAGTCCGATGAAGCCGGCGTCGAGCGCCTCGATGAGCCAGTGTTCCATTTGCTTGAGCTCGGCAGCCGTCGGCTGATCCTCGTCGGTGGTCGCACGTTCGAGGCCCATGGCGGCTGTCCGCATATCGGAGTGACCGATGAAGGCGGTGACGTTCGGGCCGAGCGGCAGTGCCTCGAGGGCACGGACGTACTCCTGCGCGTTCGACCACGTTTTGTGGTGGTCGACGGCCGCGATGACGTAGTCACGGGGAATCGCCTCGACGCGCCCGAACAGGTCGCCGGCATCGACGCCGCCGACGTGCACCGTGGAGATCGAGCAGGACCCCACGACGACGGTGGTGACGCCGTGCCGAAGCGATTCGGGCAAACCCGCACCGCCCAGGAGCTCGATGTCGTAGTGCGTATGGATGTCGATCAACCCCGGCATCACCCACTGCCCCGACGCGTCGATCACTTCGAGGCCCTCGATGGGTTCCGCGGTGATCGCGGCGACATGGCCGCCGCGGATACCGATGTTGCGGATTGCCGATGGACCGCCGGTGCCGTCGAAGTGCCGGCCGTTCGTGATCACCACGTCGAAGTCCACGAGCCATAACGGTACACTTCTTAAATCTTGTATGGTCAAGAAATGACCGACCCGGAGCTGATCGAATTCGACCTCCCCCGCCTGCGGATGAGCGCACTGTGCTGGGGGCGGGCCGACGGCCGACTGGCGCTGTGCGTGCACGGCTTCCCCGACAGCGCCCATGGTTGGCGCTCTCTCGCTCCTCTGTTGGTGGCCAGCGGATTTCGGGTCATTGCGCCGTTCACCCGGGGATACGCGCCCACCGGCCCGGCGTCGGACGGCGACTACCACCTCGGTGCGCTCATGAGCGACCTCATCGATCTTCACACCCACCTCGGGGCCGCGGGCGATGCGGTGCTGATCGGGCATGACTGGGGCGCTTTCACCGCCAGCGGACTGGCCGCATATCCCGGCTCACCGTTCAGCGCTCACATCGCGATGGCGGTCCCGCCGATCCGTGCGATCGACAACACCCGTCGCGGTCTCGCGCAGAACCTGCGGACGACGGCGATCCAACTGCGCCGAAGTTGGTACGTGCTGTTCTTCCAACTGCCGTTTTTACCGGAACGGTTCCTGCACAGGGTGATCCCCCGTTTGTGGCGGGACTGGACACCCCCGGGAATCGATGTCGCCGATGGCGTCGAGTCGGCGTTGACGGCGCTACCGTCGACCGCCCACCGCAGGGCTGCGGTCTCCTACTACCGATCGATGGTCCGATTCACCCGCCCCGCAACGCAATACGCAGGTCTGCACCGCTTCCGGTTCCGGCTGCCGCGCGTGCCCATTCTCGTGTTACAGGGTGACCAAGACGGCGCGATCCAGCCGGAGTATCTCGACGGCGTCATTGACGCATTGCCACCCGGCAGCCGGGTGGTACGCATTCCCGGCGCGGGACATTTTCTCCAGCTCGACCGTCCCGAGGCCGTTGCCGACGCTATCGCCACGTACCTGAACGTCAGCTGACCCGGTCGCCCTGGGCCGTCTTGGGCCGCAGGTCGAAATCGTCGGGGTTCGGACGATTGGTCCAGCGCCAATAGTCGAAGATGCGGAACGCGTACAGCGTCGGCAGCCCTCCTGCGACGTTCTTGTAGTAGCTGCTCCTGACCGCCGGGTGGCTGTACACCATCTGGCTCAACCGTTCTTGAGCCCTGCGGTTGTATGAGTCACAGACCTCTGGGCGCGGTGCCGCCGAGCCGAGGTCACCGGCGGCCACCATGTCGAGACACCCCATGATGTAGCGCATCTGGCATTCCGAGTTGTAGATGATGCTGGCGCCGTTGACCGCGTTGGTGCCCGGGCCGAACATGCAGAAGAAGTTCGGGAATTCCGGAACCGTGATGCCGAGGTAGGCATAGGCCGAATCACCCCAGAGCGCGTTCAATTCCACCCCGCCACGGCCGCGCACATTGATCGGGCCCAGTTGATGGTTGACGTCGAAGCCGGTGGCCCACACGATCACATCGGCGCTGCGATGCACTCCGTCCACCGTGGCCACACCATCGGCAGTGATCTCGGCGATGCCGTCGGTGATCAGTTCGACGTCGTCGCGCTGAAGCGTCGTGAGCCAGGTCCCGTTGTCCTGCAATGTCCGCTTCCCCATCGGGGGATAATCGGGAGTGACCTTGTCCAACAGGGTCTCGTCGGTGCAGAACGCCCGCATCCACGCGATGAACATCTCCCGGATGGCGTGATTGGCTTTGTTGCAGGATAGCCCGCCGCTGTCCCATTCGGGATCGATGCGCACCTGCTCGTCCAGGGCGTCGGCGATCGGCCACCACGACACGAACCGTAACCACCGTCCGTAGTACGGCAGATGCCGGATTGCCCACCGTGCGCCGTCCGGGATCGCGTCGTGATACATCGGGTTGGGGGCCATCCACTGCGGGGTGCGCTGATACACGTCGACTCGCCGGGCCGTATCCGCGATGGCCGGCACCAGTTGGAAACCACTGGCCCCCGCGCCGATCACCGCCACACGCTTGTCGACCAGGTCAACATCGTCGCGCCAGTCCGCGGTGTGAAAGGATGGCCCGCCAAAGGTCCCGGCACCCGTTATCGGTGGTATCACCGAGTTGCTGAATTGGCCGACCGCACAGATCAGGGCCCGTGCGGTCAGCGTCTCGCTGCCGTTGCCCCCCTTGATGTTCACCCGCCACGTCGAGGTGTCGTCGTCCCACACCGCACCGGTCACCGCGGTGTTGAATCGCACGTGCGGTTCGATGTCGTGCCGGCGGGCGACGTCCTGCAGATACCCCAGGATTTCGGGTTGCTCGGAATAGTAGTGCGTCCAATGGTCGGTCGGCTCGAACGAGTAGGCGTAGTACTGGTTGGCGATGTCCACGCGGCACCCCGGATAACGGTTCGCCAGCCAGGTGCCCCCCACCGCCGACTGTTTCTCCACGATCGTGAAGGGGATTCCCGCCGCTTTGAGCTTGATCCCCGCCAGCAGACCGGCCTCGCCGCATCCGATGACGACGACAGGGAAATTCGCCCGCTGCTCGGCAGTGGAGGCCAGGACCGGGCCGCACCTGTCGGCGGCACTGAGCCGCAGGTCCGCCGCGACATAGTCCACGTGCTCTTCGGTGACCGTGCCCGCGGAGATCACGGCAAGCATCGTTCGCAGCTGCTCGGGATTCGGGACGAACGGTGGCGGGCAGCCGCGGTCCCGATACTCACGGATCACGTCAACGGCGCGGTCGCGGACCTTCTGTTTGTCCGGTTCGCTCATGGCGCCCTGCAGGTCCATCGCGATGAGCAGGAATGGCCCGGGGAGCTCGTCGAGCAGGCTCATGTCACCGGTCATGTGAACCATCGACATCAGCAGCGCCGGAACGCTCGCCTCCGCGACCGCGGCACGGATGACGTCATCCGAATCGCTGAACGGAAGCCCGAGTAGTGCCGCGTTGTCTGTGCCGCCGACCATTGGCTAACCATACAGAACCGACACAGCGTATGGTCTAAAGATCGATCCGCGAGCCCAAGGAGTTCACCGATGTCGAATCTGCAAGTCCGCCGTGTGCGGTTCGACCTCGGCGGCGACGACGTCCCGTTCAACTGGAACCCGGCCCGCCCGGCATTTGCCATGCAGTGCAACCTGATCACCTTCTTCGCGCCCGGGTTCGAAAAGCTCATCGTCGACGCCACCCGCGAGGCGATCCCCCTGATGCGCGATCAACGCCAAGCCGAGGAGGCGAGGGATTATCTGCGTCAGGAGGCGCAGCACTCGGCCGCCCATCTGGCGCACGCCCGGGCTCTTGTCCGACGCTGGCCGGGTCTGCAGGAGACCGTTGATCAGGTCATCGCGTCCTACGATAACCTCACCGCCACAAAACCTTTGGCATGGCGGCTGGCGTACACGGCGGTCATCGAGAACACGTTCACGCCCTACTTCAAGGTCTTCCTCGATCACGAGGACAAGCTGTTCGCGCCGGGCGACGAGCGGGTCGCGTCGTTGTTCCTTTGGCATTTCGTCGAAGAGATCGAGCACCGCAGCTCCGCACTGATGGTGTACGACGCGGTGCATGGGGATTTCCTGTACCGGGTGAAGGCGATCGGCGGGGTGATCAGGCATCTCAGCGAAGTCCTTTCGATCGTGTCGAACGGATTCTGCAAGCACGTCCCGGCTGTCGACGGTGGCGACTACGGACGGCTACTGCCCGCCGGGTTGACAGCGCGGTCGATGCTCGCCGCCTCCCGCGCCGCGCGACGGATGACCCGGCCCCAACAGGCCACCTATGCCGGCGTCCCGAAGCGGGAGATGTTGGCGATGCTGACCGGCCTGGTCCGCTCGCAGGGCCCGAATCACGATCCGGCCTTCGAAAACCTCCCGCCCTTCGCCGCGCGTTGGTTCGACAGCTACGAGCGAGAGCCGAAGAGCGCGGCTCGCTGGTACTCGGTAGGCGCGTAGTGGCACGCCGGCACGGCTGGTCGGGCAATACTCCGGCCTCGGACGAAGAGGCGATCAGCCGGATTCTCGACGCAGCCGACGAGATCATCGCCGAGCGCGGGTCGGCCATGCGCATCGCCGACGTGGCGCGGTCTTTGGGTGTGACCCGCCAGACGGTGTACCGCTACTTCCCCGGTACCGAAGCACTCCTGTTGGCGACGGCGATGCGGTCCGGGGACGGCTTCCTCGACCAACTCGCCGCCCTTGTGGGTGGGGAGACCGACGCGGTCACCGCGGTGGTCGAGGGGTTGGCCTTCGCGATCGAGAATCTGTCGAGGGACGACCGCATCGGATTCATGCTGAACAAGCGCGGTGAGATGGCGCCGTCATTGACCGCCGATACTGCCCTGGCCTTCAGCCGCGCGATGCTGCATCGCTACGACGTCGACTGGGAAGCCAACGGTTTCGACGAAGCGGCACTGAGTGACCTCGCCGAATTCCTCCTCCGGATCTTGTACTCCTATCTCGTCGACAGCAATCAGAACCCGCGCAGCGGCGCCAACCTGCGCGCGTTCCTGGCCCGCTGGGTCGGCCCGACGGTCATCTACCCGCGGTTCGTGCAGGCGATGGAATCGGTCGGCAAGGCAGGGATGCCGCGTCATTCAGCGCGCCGTTCTGCGTCCTGATTCGGAAGGACCCCGATATCGTGCTGGGGGACTTCGATTGCAGGAGAACAGACTTGTCGACCAGTGATCACATAACGAACAGATCCTCTCTGCGGCGGGTGATCATCGGCGCGTCGATCGGCAATGCCGTGGAGTGGTACGACTTCGCGATTTACGGGTTTCTCGCCACGATCATCTCGGTCAAGTTCTTTCCCCCGGGCAATGAGACGGCTGCCCTGCTGAACACGTTCGCGATCTTCGCCGCGGCGTTCTTCATGCGTCCGCTGGGCGGCTTCTTCTTCGGCCCGCTCGGCGACCGCATCGGGCGTCAGCGCGTCCTGGCGTTGGTGATCCTACTGATGTCGGGCGCGACACTGCTGATCGGACTGCTGCCCACCTACGCCGCCATCGGCGTGTTCTCACCGCTCGCGTTGCTGCTGTTGCGCTGCCTGCAGGGGTTCTCCTCGGGTGGTGAATATGGCGGCGGCGCATGCTATCTCGCCGAGTTCGCCACCGACCGCAGACGAGGCCTTGTGGTCGGCTTCCTGGTGTGGTCGGCCGTGCTGGGGTTCCTGCTCGGATCGGTGACCGTGACCGTGCTGCAGACGGCACTTCCGGCCGGCGCCATGGAGAGCTACGGCTGGCGCATCCCCTTCTTGCTCGCCGCACCGCTGGGCCTGGTCGGCCTGTATATCCGGATGCGACTGCAGGACACCCCCGCCTTCGCCGAGATCTCCGAGGCCGACGAGGTGGCGACGTCACCGCTGCGGGAGGCGGTCACCACCGCATGGGTGCCGATCCTGCAGGTGATCGGGCTGATGATCATCCACAACGTCGCCTTCTACGTGGTGTTCACCTATCTGCCAACCTATTTCATCAAGACGCTGCACTTCTCCAAGACCGCGTCGTTCGCGTCGATCACCACGGCCAGTGTGGTGGCGCTGGTGCTGATCCTGCCGCTGGCGGCCTTGTCGGACCGGATCGGGCGCCGGCCGCTGCTGATCGCCGGCGCCGTCGGCTTCGCGGTGCTGTCGTATCCGGCGTTCCTGATGCTCAATTCGGGATCACTGGCCTACGCGATCGCCGCGCACTGCCTGCTGGCCGCGATCGAGGCGGTGTTCGTCTCGGTGTCGCTGGTGGTCGCCGCCGAGTTGTTCGCCACCCGGTTGCGCTACAGCGGGTTGTCGATCGGCTACAACGTATCGGTGGCCGTGTTCGGCGGCACTACGCCCTATGTGGTCACGCTGCTGGCAGCCCGCACCGGCAATGCCTATGCCGCGGGCGTTTACGTAATCATCGCCGCGGTGGTGTCACTGGCCACGGTGCTGACGCTGCGCGAAACCGCGCGCACGCCGCTGCAGAAGCTCGGAGTCACAGCTCCAGCAGCACCGTGACCGGACCGTCGTTGACCAACTCGACCTGCATGTCGGCGCCGAACACTCCCGTTTCGACGTGGGCGCCCAACGCGCGCAGCGCATCGGCGAACACTGTGACGAGCGGTTCGGCAACCGCACCCGGTGCGGCGGCGTTCCAGGTGGGCCGTCTCCCCTTTGTGGTATTGCCGTACAGGGTGAACTGACTGACGACCAGGACGGGGGCACCGACATCGGACGCCGACACCTCGTCGTCGAGAATCCTTAACTGCCAGAGCTTCTCGGCGAGCCGACGAGCGATCGCCGCGGTGTCGGAGTGGGTGACGCCGACCAGGGCCACCAGACCCTGCCCGGACGGCCGGATCTCGCCGACCACGTCACCACACACCGACACCGACGCCGACCTGACCCGCTGCACCAGCACTCGCATGAGTGCCGATGCTAACGGGCGACGGTCGGACCCGGGCTACTCCCCGGTGCCTGCCGGGGCGAAGCCCAGAATGGCCTTGGATTCGAGGAACTCATCGAGTCCCTCTTCGCCCCATTCGCGGCCGTTGCCGCTCTGCTTGTAGCCGCCGAACGGTGCGGTGATGTCGAACGCGTGGTTGATCGTCACCGTCCCGGCGCGGATCCGACGGGCCAGCGCCCGGGCCTGCTCCAGGTCGGCGCCCGAGACGTAGCCGTAGAGGCCGTAGTCGGTGTCGTTTCCGATTTCGATGGCCTGATCGAGATCGTCGTAGCCGAGGATGCACACCACCGGCCCGAAGATCTCCTCACGGGCGATCGTCATGTCGTTGTTGACGTCGGCGAACACCGTCGGCCGTACGTAGTAGCCGGTGTCCAGACCCTCGGGGCGGCCGGGACCGCCGGCGACCACCGTCGCGCCCTCCTCGATGCCCTTGCGGATCAGTCCCTGGACCTTCTCGAACTGCACCTTCGAGGCCACCGGGCCGATCGCCGAACTATCGGACAGGTCACCGACTTTGACGCCCTCGGCGGTCGCGCGCGCCACCGTGACGGCCTCGTCGAGCCGCGAGTTCGGCACCAGCATGCGCGACGGTGCGTTGCAACTCTGACCGGAGTTCACCATCATCACCGAGACGCCGGCAGCGACGCTCTGCGCGAAGGCTTCGTCGTCGAGCACGATGTTCGGGCTCTTGCCGCCGAGTTCCTGGGCGACTCGTTTGACGGTGGGGGCGGCGTTGCGTGCGACCTCGATGCCGGCCCTGGTCGAGCCGGTGAACGAGACCATGTCGATGCCGGGATGGCTGGACAGCGCCGTGCCGACGCCCGGCCCGTCGCCGAAGACCATGTTGTAGACCCCGGCGGGCACGCCCGCGGCGTCCATGACCTCGGTGAAGATCTGCCCGCTGAACGGCGCGACCTCCGACGGCTTGAGCACCATCGTGCAGCCGGCGGCCAGCGCCGGGAACACCTTGCA
>JAEZIA010000109.1 GCA_023416315.1 Actinomycetes bacterium | reverse complement strand
TGCCTTCGGTGGCGGTCACCCGGTTGCCGGTGAGGTCGGTTTCGGTGATCACCACGAGGTTGGCACCGGGCACCACGATGCCGGTGTGCAGCGGGCCCTTGAGCACGCCGACCACGCCGGGCTTCGGCCCTTCGCCGGGTTCGAGCATCGCCGCCGGGGTGTCACGCTCGCCGAGCTGTTCGACAACCCGGTGCGCGGTGCCGGTGCCCGGTGCGACGACGGCGGCGAAACCGCCGGTCAGTACGTGCGCGCGCAGCATGGCGAAGATCTCGTCGACGTTGCTCTGCTGGCCGCGTGCCGACGGTGCGGGTCGCACGTCGAGTTCGGTGGCATCCTCGGCGGCCAGCTGGCTGAGCGTCCACCACGGGTGACCGGACTCCCGGGCGGCGTCGTGCACGTCGGCGAGTTCGCGGAACCCGGACCCGCCGAGCTCTTCGACGTCGATCGGGGCGTCCCCGCCGATCGCGGCCACCGACCAGGACGCCTCGAGGAACTCCCGTCCGGTCTTGATCAGATCGGCCGCCCGGGTGCGCACCTTCTCCGGATCGCACACCAGGATCGGGGTGCCTTCGGGCAGGTGGTCGACGAGCAAGGTCAGCTCGTCGGGCCGCAGCACCGGCTGAAGCGCCTCCATCCCGTCGACCGGGATGCCCTCGGCCAGCTTGGCCAGCATGTCGCCGACGCTGCCGGTGACCTGGTTGTCGGCACCGCGCGGCCGGTCGGCGAGCAGCTTGGCCGCATGCGCGCGCACCTCCTCGGTGAGCAACAGCTCGCGGCACGGCACGGCCACCACGGCCGCCACGTCGATCTCGGGGATCGACCGCTGGTCGGCCACCGAGAACATCCGGATCTCGCTGACTTCGTCGCCCCAGAACTCGACGCGGACCGGATGCTCGGCGGTCGGCGGGAAAAGATCCAAAATCCCACCGCGGACGGCGAATTCGCCGCGCTTGCCGACCATGTCGACGCGGGTGTACGCCAGCTCGACGAGTCGTGCGATCAACGCCTCGAAGTCGAATTCGGCTCCGACCGTCAGCGTCACCGGTTCGACGGTGCCGACGTCGGGAGCCATCGGCTGCAGCAGTGAGCGCACCGTGGTCACGACCACCCGCAGCGGTGGCCCGAGCCGGTCATCGTCGGGATGGGCCAGCCGGCGCAGCAGCATCAGCCGCGCGCCTACGGTGTCCACGCCGGGTGACAGCCGCTCGTGCGGAAGCGTCTCCCAGGACGGGAACATCGCCGCCGCCTCACCGAACACGCCGCGCAACTCGGCGGTGAGATCGTCGGCGTCGCGACCTGTGGCGGTGACGACCAGCAGCGGGCCGCCACGGGCCACCGCGCAGGCGGTATACAGCTGCGCGCTGGCCGGCCCGGCCAGGGCCAGTTCCCCGGGCCGCTCGGCGGCGCGCTGGGAGAGTTCGACGAAATCCGGCGCCGTCAGCGCCAGGTCCACCAGCCCCGCGATCGGGGTGTGAACATACTCCTGCCCCGGTGCGGTCATGATCAGCCCATTCTAGGCGCCGCCGCCGAAGGCGTTGCGGCGGGCCGCGATTCGCTCGGGTGCTGTGACGTGGGTCGCGTCAGCGGCCTGCGACGGTGAAGCCGGGGTCGGGAATTCCTTCGGGGAACCGCCGCAGCGCCGTCACCGCCAGGTCGGCCAGCGACGTCAATGCCTCGACCACGGTGGGATCCGGCTGTCCCGGCCGGGCCCAGTACACACCGATCGCACCCACTGCGTCGGGGCCAAGCATGGGGGCCATCACCAGACTGCGCACGAACGTCGGCCGGTACGCCTCCTGCGGAATCCGCTCGTCGCTGCGGATGTCGGCGATCGCCACCGTCGTCCGGTGGATCATCGCCCAACCGCTGATGCAGTCGGTCACCGGAAACCGCTGGCCCTTCCACAACGGACTCATCGAGTCTTCGTCCGCGTAGTAACACTTGTCGTGATCGAGGAGCACGAATGTCGCGCCGTGGGCGTCGGCGATCTGCCGGGCCGCGACCTTGACCACCTGCTGAACGTCTTCGAGTCGCTCGCAATCCCGCAGCCGAGTCCGAACCTGGTCGATAACCTCCCGCTTATCCACCGGCGTACACCCCTCCTGCCATCCCCCGACAGTCCGACGTGTCAGACCAGTATCGCAGCGCGCGTCCTCACTCGCCTTCCAATTGCGGATCGGCCTCCAGGTGGGTGAGTCCGTTCCACATCAGGTTCACCAGGTGTGCGGCCACCACTTCTTTCTTCGGCTCGCGGGTGTCGAGCCACCACTGCGCGGTCATCGACACCGAGCCGACCAGGGCCTGGGCGTACAGCGGGGCCAGCACCGGATCGAGGCCGCGGCGGGCGAAGTCGCCGGCCAGGATCGACGACACCTGGCTGACCGCGTCGTTGAGCAGGCTGGAGTAGGTGCCGGTGCTGATCGCTGCGGGCGAGTCGCGGATCAGGATGCGGAACCCGTCGGTGCGCTCCTCGACGTAGGTCAGCAGGGCCAGCGCCACCCGCTCGACCCGAACCCGGGAGCGGTTGTTGGTCAGCGACGAGGTGATGCCGTCGAGCAGGGCCGACATCTCGCGGTCGACGACCACCGCGTAGAGCCCTTCCTTGCCACCGAAATGCTCGTACACGACCGGCTTGGAGACGTTCGCGCGCTGGGCGATCTCCTCGATCGAGGTGCCCTCGTAACCGCGCTCGGCGAACAGCGTGCGGGCTACGTCGATGAGCTGGCGGCGGCGTTCGGTGCCGGTCATCCGCGCCCGCGGCGGACGAGGCTCCTTCTCCGGTGCTGCCACGGGCTCAGCCTAATCCCCGGGTCGCTTCGCTCCTGCCCGCCGGCGGTAACGGCTTGCACTAGAGTCTCAGGCGGATATTTCGGCCAGTCCGTCGTGGTGTAATCGGCAGCACCTCTGATTTTGGTTCAGATAGTTCAGGTTCGAGTCCTGGCGACGGAGCTCTCGGCGAGCGATCAGTTAGATGGGAACGTCCAGGTGACGAGACAAACCGAGGCAGCCGTGCTGATCCTGGCGGCCGGTGCGGGCACCCGAATGCGGTCCGATACCCCCAAAGTGCTGCATGCCATCGGCGGCCGCAGCATGCTCGCCCACACCCTGCACGCCGTCGCCGCGACCAAGCCCACCCATGTCGTGGTGGTGGTCGGGCACGGCCGCGAGCAGGTCAGTGCCGAGGTGTCCCGGGTCAGCAGTCAGGCCGTCACCGTCGTGCAGGAAGAACAGCTCGGCACCGGGCACGCCGTCAGCGTCGGGCTGTCCGGGCTGCCCGACGATTTCGCGGGCACCGTCGTCGTGACGACCGCCGATGTGCCGCTCCTGTCCGGCGACACCCTCGCGTCGCTCACCGAGGCGCACGCCGGAGCGGGAGTGACGGTCGTGACCACGACGCTGCCCGATCCCACCGGCTATGGCCGCATCATCCGGGACGCCGTTGGTGCGGTCACCGCGATCGTCGAGCACGCCGACGCCGACGCCGAGCAACGCGCCGTCGCCGAGATCAATGCCGGGATCTACGCCTTCGATGTCGAGGCGCTGCGCTCGGCGCTGAGCCGGTTGTCGACCGACAACGCCCAGCACGAGTTCTACCTGACCGACGTCATCGCGATCCTGCGTGCCGACGGCCGGGTGGTGCAGGCCTTGCACGTGGACGACCCCGTGCAGGTCGCCGGGGTCAACGACAGGGTGCAACTGGCCGAGCTGGGCCGCGAACTCAACCGCCGCGTGGTAGCCGATCATCAGCGGGCCGGCGTGACTGTCGTCGATCCGCTGACCACCTGGATCGACGTCGACGTCACGATCGGTCGCGACACCGTCGTCCACCCCGGTACCCAACTGCTGGGCGGCACCCAGATCGGCGCCCGGTGCGAGATCGGGCCGGACACCACCCTCACCGGGGTGAGAGTGGGCGACGGGGCGGCGGTGATCCGTACCCACGGCAGCGATTCGGTGATCGGCGACGACGCGACGGTGGGACCGTTCACCTACCTGCGTCCCGGCACCGACCTCGGGCCGGGCGGCAAGCTCGGCACGTTCGTCGAGACCAAGAACGCGGTGATCGGCGCGGGCACCAAGGTGCCGCACCTGACCTACGTCGGCGACGCCGACATCGGTGAGCACAGCAATATCGGCGCCTCCAGCGTGTTCGTGAACTACGACGGCGAGAACAAGAGCCGCACCACGATCGGCTCACATGTGCGCACCGGTTCGGACACCATGTTCGTCGCGCCGGTCACCGTCGGCGACGGCGCCTACACCGGCGCAGGCACGGTGCTGCGCGACGACGTGCCGCCAGGTGCGCTGGCGGTGTCGGCTGGGCCACAGCGCAACATCGAGGATTGGGTGCTGCGCAAGCGGCCGGGAAGCGCATCGGCGCAGGCTGCGGCCGAGGCGAAGAAATCCGGACCGGACGGGCCGACTCAGTGACCGGTGTCGCCAGATGTTGCCTTTTTGGTAACCCGGGGTCGTAGCACCGTACGATTAGGCCGTATCGACCCCCGACCGGCAAGGGCAGCACAGTGGGCACGGACTGGACCGACAACCGCAAGAACCTGATGCTCTTCTCGGGCCGCGCGCACCCGGAGCTGGCCGAGCAGGTCGCCAAAGAGCTCGACGTACCGGTCACCGCGCAGACCGCACGCGACTTCGCCAACGGTGAGATCTTCGTCCGCTTCGACGAATCGGTACGTGGCTGCGACGCTTTCGTGCTGCAGTCCCACCCCGCGCCGCTGAACAAGTGGCTGATGGAACAGCTGATCATGATCGACGCGCTCAAGCGCGGCAGCGCCAAGCGCATCACCGCGATCCTGCCGTTCTATCCCTACGCCCGCCAGGACAAGAAGCACCGTGGCCGCGAGCCGATCTCGGCACGCCTGGTCGCCGATCTGCTCAAGACCGCGGGTGCCG
>JAEZIA010000254.1 GCA_023416315.1 Actinomycetes bacterium | reverse complement strand
CCGGGCCGACGCAAAACCGATACCGAGCTCGCTGCTCGAGCCGGTGACCAGAGCCGCCTGACCGCTCAGGTCGAACGCACGTGGCGCCGTAGCGGACATTGTGTTTGCTCCCTTCGGATTTCAACTCATTCAGCGCAGACAGTAGAGCCCGGTCGCGAACATTTCTAGGTCGATCGTCCAACTCTTGGACGTTCGTACAAGGTAGTAACCGTCATGTCACATGCCGGAAATCAACGGGCCCGAAGCTGTGCGCATGAAACTGAAGTCGGGAATCGCGCCCGTGGCGATCGCCGCGGTGCTGCTGGCGGGCACCGCCTGTACGGGAAAGACCAACAGCCCCAGTGACACCGCGGCGTCAGCGTCGACAGTGCGCACCCCGCTGATGTCGGACCCGCCGCCACTCGATCCGGACACGTTCTATCAGCCGGAGGGGCTGCTGATCATGACCGCGGCCTACCAGGGGCTGCTGACGTACGCGCCGGGGTCGACGAAGATAGACGGTTTGCTGGCCACCAAGTGGGACGTCTCCCCCGACGGCCTGACCTACACGTTCACCCTGCGCGACGGCGTCAAGTTCAGTGACGGCACCCCATTCGACTCCGCGGCGGCCAAGGCCAGCTTCCAGCGGCGCATCGACATGAAGGGCGGGCCGTCCTACATGCTCGACGAGGTCAAGGACATGCAGACCCCGGATCCGCAGACGTTTGTGGTCACTCTGAACAAGCCCGTTGCACCCTTCCTCGATTATCTCGCCTCCCCGTACGGTCCGCTGATGACGAGTCCGACTGCGGTGTCCCAGAACGAGACCGGCGGCGATCACGCCTCGGCGTGGCTGGCGTCACACACTGCGGGGACCGGTCCCTACGAGCTGACCGAAGCGGTGCCGGCCAGCCACTACACGATGGTCGCCAACAAGAACTTCTGGGGCCAGACACCACAGATCACCACGGTGAAGCTCCCGGTGGTCGCCACCGCCGCCGTGCAGCGCCTGCAGCTCGGCAACGGGGAGCTGGACATGATCCTGCACGGCCTGTCCAAGGTCGACTACGAAGCGCTGGCCGCAGGCCCGAACACCGAGGTGCTTCAGGAGAATGCACTCGTCAAAAGCATGATCATGGTCAATCCCGCCTCGCAGGTCTTCGGTGCGCGCGACGCGTGCGTCGCGCTGGAGGCTGCCCTCGACGAGAAAGCCTTGACGACACAGATATTCGGAGCTCAGGGCGAGCCATCGACGCAGTTCTATCCGGTCGGGATGTTGCCCGAAGGCGCGGTACCCGACGTGCACGACTACGACCCGGCCAAACTGGCCGAGGTCGGCAAGGCCGGCGGCAACGTCGTGATCGGTTACCCCACCGGTGACAGCAGCCTGCAGGACCTGGCCAACCACCTTCAGGTGATCCTGCAGCAGGCCGGGCTGACCGCGACGATCCGCGACTTCCCACTGGCCCAGTTCTTCGCGCTGCCGGAAAACCCGGACCAGCGACCGGATCTGATGCTGGCATCGATGAACCCCGACGCCGCGCACCCGGACACCTGGTCGCGGATCTATCAGTACACCAACGCGCCGGTCAACATCCAGGGCTGCTCGGTGCCCGAGGCCGACAAACTGATGGACGCCGGCAGCATCGAACCCGACCCGGCCAAGTCGCAGGCACTGTATATCGACGCCGGTAAGGCCTATCGGGATTCGCTGTGCTGGGTGAACATTTCCGACCTGCACAACACGATTGCCGCGCGCAAAGGCTACTCCGGTTGGCAGAGCCAGCCGGCCTGGATGTGGGACACCGACTTCTCTACCCTGAAGTATGGCCAGTGACGGCTGGCGCCACCGCACGTGGTGCGGCGCGCCGCACCGAGATCATCGACGCCGCAATCGAAGTCATGGCCAATGTCGGACTCGCCGGGCTGTCGATGAGACTGGTGGCCGGCCAGGCCAAGATTCCACTCGGCGCGCTCAGCTACTACTTCAAGGACAAGTCCGACCTGATCGCGCAGGCGTTCGCACAGCTATCCGAGCGTGAGATCGAGCGCGTGGTGGCCACCGCCGACCGACTTGATCCGTCGATGCCGCCGGAGAAGTTCGCCGACCTGGTTGCCGACATGCTCATCGACGGGTTCAGCACGCCGCGCGGCGCGATCGTCACCCGGTACGAACTGGTCACCGAGGCCAGCAGGGACGAGCGGCTACGGCCGATGTTCGAGTCCTGGTATGTGGCAATGGTTCCCGCGCTGAGCCGGTTGTTTCGCGAACTCGGCTCACACCAGCCGGAGCTTGACGCACGCACGATCATCGCGGTGATGGCGGGCCTGGAGATCGACAACCTGTACCGGCCGCTGGGGCCGGTGGACAAGCGGCGGATCCGGGCCACGCTACGGCACGCATTCAAAGCCGTCACCGCACTGACACGACACTCATTAACCACACAGTAAGGCGGAACACATGGCCACGCTCTTCGGCCCTGACATCACTTTTCTCGGGGTCCCGCGCTGCGATCTCACCGACGAATCCAGCTATGCCGATGCCGATGTCGTGATCCTCGGCGCTCCACTCGACGGCGGGACGAGCTACCGCTCCGGTGCTCGGTTCGGCCCGTCGGCGCTGCGCCAGGCGTGCTACCTGCCTCAGGACGGCTCGCGGCCCAGCCTCGCGCTGCGCGTCGACGGCCTCAAAGACCTGAAGGTCTACGACGCCGGTGACGTGATGCTCTACAGCGGCGACATCGAGCAGGCCGTCAAGCTGATCGAGGAGGACGTCTACAAGATCAGCGCGGCGGGCGCGATCCCGATCGTCCTCGGTGGTGACCACACCATCGCCTGGCCGGATCACACCGGGGTGGCCCGCCACCACGGCTTCGGCAAGGTGTCGATGATCCACTTCGACGCGCATGCCGACACCGGGGACATCCTCAACGGATCCCTCGTCGGCCACGGCACCCCGATGCGCAGACTGATCGAATCCGGCGCGCTGCGCGGCGACCGCTTCCTGCAATTGGGGCTGCGCGGATACTGGCCGGACGAGCCGATCCTGCAGTGGATGGCCGCGCACGGCCTGCGCTCCTACGAGATGACCGAGATCGTCGCACGGGGGCTGGAGAACTGCCTGACCGAGGCGTTCGAGATCGCCACCGACGAGTGTGAGGGCGTGTTCCTGTCGGTCGACATCGACGTGTGCGACCCCGGGCATGCGCCGGGCACCGGAACCCCTGAGCCGGGCGGCTTCTCGGCGCGCGAGTTGCTCGACACCGTCCGGCGGATCTGCTACGAACTGCCGGTACTCGGCGTCGACGTGGTCGAGGTGGCACCACCCTACGACCATGCCGACATCACCGCCCTGCTGGGGAATCGGGTTGTCCTGGAGGTGGTCTCGGCGATCGCCCGGCGTCGCAAGGACAAGGCGAACGGCACCACCTGGGATCCCAGCCAACCGCTGCTGGCCGGCCGGGAGGCCGACGAGCAGATGCGGCTGATCACCGAAGGTGAGGAAGCCCGCCGCCGCGGCGAGGGCAGCCCACGTCCGCACGGCCACCACCACTGATGGCGCCGCGTCCGCCGGTCGGCGCCATCCCGTCGACCCAGGTGCCCCGCTACGCGGGCAAGGGCACGTTCGCCCGGATCGCCGACATCCACGAGGTCGGTGACTACGACATCGCCGTGGTCGGTCTGCCGTTCGACGGTGGAACCTCCTACCGACCCGGCGCCCGATTCGGACCGATGGCCGTCCGGCAGGCCGCCCGCACCCTGCGGCCGGGCTATCACGTGGAGTTCGGCGTCGCGCCCCTTGAGGAGGTGCAGATCGTCGACGCCGGGGATGTGACGATCACCCCGTACGACATACCGGAGGCCTGCGCGCAGATCGAAAGCGGTGTGCGTGAGATCATCGGCGACCGGGAACGCAGGTTCGTCGCGATCGGTGGTGACCACACCGTCGCGCTGCCGAATCTTCGTGCCCTGCATGCCGTTCACGGGCCGATCGCGCTGGTGCATTTCGACGCTCACCTCGATACCTGGGACACCTATTTCAACGCGCCGGTCACCCACGGCACCCCGTTTCGGCGGGCGTTCGAGGAGGGTCTGCTGGTCGAGGACCACTCCATCCACGTCGGGATCCGCGGCCCGATCTATGATCGGATGGACCTCGACGACGACGCCATGATGGGCTTCCGGATCATCCGGGCCGGCGATCTCGACGTCATGGGTGTCGAGGCCGCCGTCGATATCGTCGCGCGCCGTGTCGACGACCTGCCGGTCTACCTCTCGATCGACATCGACGTACTGGACCCGGCATTCGCGCCCGGCACCGGCACACCCGAGTCCGGCGGGCTCACCTCACGCGAGCTACTGCGAATGTTGCGCCGGCTGGGCGGGATCAATGTGGTGGGCGCCGACGTGGTGGAGGTGGCACCCGCCTACGACCACGCCGAGATCACGTCCATTGCCGCCGCCACGGTGGTGTTCGACCTGCTGAGCCTGATCGTGGCGAACAGGTAGTCTTCAGCCGGCGTCCGGCAGGTACGTGCGCTGCGCCCACTGGAAGACCTGCCAGGCCTCGCGCTCGACGAACATATCGTGGACCCGCCTGGCCGCGTCGGCGCTGATCGGCTTGGCGTCACGGGCTTTGACCGCAACCTCGGCGCTGCGCTCCATCATCAGGAAGTATCCGACCGCCGCGTCGACGGATCCCGCCACGGTCAACAGTCCGTGGTTACGCAGGATCGCCGCCCTGGCACCGCCGATGGCTGCCGCGATGCGCTTTCCGCCATCGGTCGAGCCGATGTTGACTTCCTCGTCGTCGAAGATCTCGTGGTCGTCGAAGAACGCGCACGCCTCCTGCGATATCGGCGCCAGTCTGGTGACCGCCGCCGAAAACGGTGTGCCATAAGGGGTGTGGCAGTGCGCCGCGGCCACGACGTCGGGTCGTGCCTCGTGTACCGGTGCGTGAATGTAGTAGGCCGCCACATTGATGTGCCCGCCGCCCTCGACGGAGCCGTCCGGGCGGACCAGCACCAGATCGTCGGGACTCATGAACCGGAACGGAACTCCGTACCGGCCGAGCCAGAAGCAGTCGAGGCGCTCGGGGTCTCGGGCCGAGATATGCCCGTCGCCCAGCGACCCCCAACCGAGTGCGCCGAACACTCGGTACGCCAGCGCCAGCCGCTGCTTGCGGTGCTCCCGCAACGCGGCGGGATCGGTGATCACCGGTTCGTCGGCGGCCGGGTCCAGGTGCGTGCGCTCAGCGGTCATTTCGGCACAACTCACTTCCTGCCGCCGCCGAATAGTCGGTCGGGCAAATACATTTCGTCTCGGATAGACTAGCGAAATCGTCACCGTCAAGCGCCCCATCGTGTTGGTTGTCACCGAACCGGACCCGGAACTGCCGCCGCCACCGCTCGAGTTGATCGACGCCGACGTCTCGGTGGTCGAGGTCGGTGCCGCGCCCACCGATGACCAGCTGGCCGGCGCGGAAATCCTCTACGTCTGGGATCACCGCTTCACCGAGTTGGGTCCGCTGCTGCGCCGCACAACCGATATCCGCTGGGTGCATGCCGCCTCGGTCGGCGTGAACCGGCTGCTGTGCCCGGAACTGGCGCACGTCACCCTGACCAACTCCCGCGGCGTGTTCGACATCCCGATCGCCGAATGGGTGATCGGGGCAGTGCTCAGCCATATCAAGGGCATTGCCGAGAGCTGGTCGCTGCAGCGCGAGCACCGCTGGCGGTACCGGACCACCGGCCGGCTGGCGGGCAGCCGCGCCGCGGTGCTGGGCACCGGCTCGATCGGACGGGCCATCGCCGAGCGGCTGCTGCGCCTCGACGTCGAAGTCACGCTGGTCGGCCGCACAGCAGGTACGGATCGGCGCTTCGGCGCGATCCGGGCCGCTGAGGACCTGGTGGCCGTCGCCTCGGAAGTCGACCTACTGGTGCTCGCCGCACCACTGACGCCCGCGACCACGGCGCTGGTCGGCGCCGAGGTACTGGGTGCGCTGGGGCCGCGCGGCTTTGTGGTCAACGTCGGCAGGGGGCCGACGGTCGTCGAGTCCGACCTGGTCGATGCCCTGCGCGACGGGGTGATTGCCGGTGCGGCTCTCGACGTGTTCGAGGTGGAACCGTTGCCCGCGGATTCACCGCTGTGGTCTCTGCCCAATGTCCTTGTCTCCCCGCATATGTCGGGCGACTACGTCGGCTTCGAGGCGGATATGGTGACGATCTTCGCCGACAACCTCGACCGGTGGCTGCGGGGTGAGCCGCTGCGCAACGTCGTCGACCCGGCCCTCGGCTATGTGCCCGGTTAGGGTGCCCGGCTAGGCGCCTTCGGGCTGGCGCCACTCGATCGGGCGCAGCAGCACGATCTCGGGCACCACACAGCTGCGCGACACCCGGATCGTCATCCGGATCGCTTCGGCAATGTCACTCGGTGCGATCATCTCGCCGGGGTCGACGGTATCGCGGTAGTCATCGGCCATCGGGGTGTCCACCAGCCCCGGGCAGATCGCGGTCGCCTTGATTCCGGCGGTGGACAGTTCGTCGTGCAGAGACTCGGTGAACCCGACGACGGCGAACTTGGTCGCCGAGTACGACGCGAGGGTGGCCTCACCGCGTTTGCCTGCGTTCGAGGCGATGTTGACCACCTGCGCCGATTGACGTTGCCGCACAGCATCTTTGAGCAACGGTAGCGACTTGGCGGTGAGCAGGATCACCGCACGGACGTTCACCGTGAGCTGCTCGTCGAGAAACTCCGCGGTGATCTCGCCGACCTCGCGGTTGCCTGCGACGCCTGCATTGTTCACCAGCAGATCCAGTGCGCCGTACCGCTCGGCGTGCTCCTCGACGATCCGGTCGAGGAACGCCTCGTCGGCCAACGAGCCGGACACGGTGTGCACCGGTGGCCCGCTCGCCGACGCGACGGCGGCCAGTTTGGCCGGGTCGCGGCCCACCAGGGTGAGCGCGAATCCTTCCTCGCGCAGCATCCCGGCGATGGCAGAGCCGATTCCGCCGGAGGCGCCGGTGACGATCGCGCTGCGTAAGCTCACACCGGCATTACACACCCCGAGCGCACCGGGCGCGCGGTGAAAGCTAGCGGGTCGCCAGCAGGTCGATCACGAAGATGAGCGTCTTGCCGGACAGCTGATGCCCCGAGCCCGCGGGGCCGTAGGCCTGCTCGGGCGGGATCGTCAGCTGACGACGGCCACCGACCTTCATTCCCGGGATCCCGTCCTGCCAGCCCTGAATCAGCCCGCGCAGCGGGAACGAGATGGACTCACCGCGGTTCCACGAGCTGTCGAACTCTTCACCGGTGTCGTATTCGACACCCACATAGTGCACATCCACTACGGCGCCGGGCGTGGCCTCATCGCCGTCGCCGACCACCAGGTCCTTGATGACCAACTCGGTGGGCGCCGGGCCGTCGGGAAATTCGATCACGGGTTTGCTCACCGGTCACACAGTAGTCGCTCAGGCGCTGCTGACCGAGCGTTCCACCCGGCCGTCGGTGCCACGGCGCTCGCGCGCGGTGACCGTCGACGTCGTCGCGGTCAACCGCACCCGGTCGGCGCGGAACAGGTCGTAGGCGTATTCGAACGGCTGGTCGGCGGCGTCGCGGGTGACCCGGGTGATCGCCACCAGCGGCCGCCGGTGCGCGATGCCGAGCAGATCGGCCTCCCGCGGAGAGGCGCTGACCACCTCGATGGTCTCGCTGGACGTGGCGGGCACCAATCCGTAGCGGATGGCGAACAGCTCGTAGAGCGAGCCGCCGAGCGGCTGCTCGAGGAGGTCGACGACCTGGCCGGCAACGAAGCATGCCGTGTCCACCGACAGCGGAACACCGTCGGCGAAGCGCAGCCTGCGGATCGCGAACACATCCTCGTTCGGTTCGATCTCCAGCGCGGCCGCCTCCGCCGGGGTGGGCCGGCGCCGGTCGGTGCTCAGCACTCGGGTCGCGCTGGTGTGCCCGCCACTGCGCAGCCGCGCAGGCAGTCCGGCCAGTTCGGCGGCGTTGCGTTGCACCACATCGGCGCGCACGAACGTGCCTCCGTTGCGCCCGGTGCGTCGTTCCAGCACCCCGGCACGGCTCAACGGCAGTAGCGCGCTCCGCAGGGTGGATCGGGAAACCTCGAAACGATCGGCCATCTCGCGCTCGGTGCCCAACCGCGACCCCGGTCGCAGCGCACCTTGGGCGAGCATCGACAGGATGCGACGGCGCACATCCTCGGCAATCGGTCCCCCTTCCGATTCCTCCATGATGCTAGGGGCTCAACGCATCCGGCGATTCGGGCAACACCTGACCACCGTCGACGGCGATCGCCTGGCCGGTGATGTAGCCGGCCTCGACCGTGGCCAGAAAGGCGGCCAGATGACCGATGTCCTCCGGCGTGCCGAGTGCACCGGCGGGGATCGCCCGGGTCATGCCGGCGATGTAGTCCTCCCCCATGTCGGCGAGGCCTTCGGTGAAGATGTTGCCGGGGAGCACGGCGTTCACCGTGATCTTGTGCGGCGCCAATTCGATTGCGGCCGTGCGCATGAAGCCCAGCTGCGCGGCCTTGGACGCGCCGTAGTGCGACCAGCCGGGAAAGCCGGTGATGGGCCCGGTGATCGACGAGGTGAGGATGACCCGGCCGCGGCCGGATGCGATCAACGCGTCCAGGCAGGCCTGCACGGTGAACACGTTGCCTTTGACGTTGATGTCGAGCACCTCGGACAATTGCGCCGGGGTCATCGTGGCCAGCGGCGCCTCGGGGAAGATGCCGGCGTTGGCGCAGACGATGTCGATGCCGCCGAACGCATCGATGACCGATGCCGCCAGATCCGCACAGCCCACCGGGTCGGTGACGTCGGCCTGTATCCCCACCACCTTTCCGTCGCCGAGCGTGTCCAGATGCGCGACGGCGGCATCGAGTTCGGCCGCCGATCGTGCCGCGATCGCCACGTTGGCGCCCGCGGTGGCGAACACTGCGGCGATTCCCCGCCCGATACCCTTGCTTCCGCCGGTCACCACTACGGATGTCGACTGCAGATCAAACACGCGTATCTCCTTGTGCTCTATAAGTTTTCATACCCGGGATCCGAATATCGCATCCTGCAGCCAGGTCCGGTCCTCCAGATACCGCTGCGCCAGCCGGGCAGTGTCGGGCGCGAACTGTTCACCCACCCCGATCGCGGCGTCGGCGTCGAAGTGTGAGGCGATCCACGCCGTGAGCATGATCCGACGCATCATCACGAAGGACGGGATCAGCGCGAGGTGCTCGGCGGGGATCGAACCGGCCTGGAAGTAGCCGGTGAGCCAGTCGGAGATGATGCGTTCGCCCGCCGGGGCGTCCTCGATGAACGACACCGCGGCCCCCAGATCGGCCAGGTACCACGACCAGCCGCAGTCGTCGAAGTCGATCACGGTGATGCCCGCGCCGGCGTCGGAGGGGTCGACCATCAGGTTGGCCAGCCGCAGATCGGCGTGGACCAGGCCGAAGCGATCAGGTGCGCAGCCGAAGTCGGTGAGCTTGGCGGTGATGTCGTCCGCGGCGCGCTGGATCAGGATTCGGTCGTCGTCGGTGAGGCCGGGTGCCAGCCGCCAGTTGCCCCAACGCGCCTCCGGACCGAGGATTGTCTCCAGGTCCCAGCGAAACCGACTGAAACTCACAGGATATGTCCAGTTTCGGGCGTGCTCGTGCATCAGCGCGGTCAGTCGCCCGAGCTGATCGAAGCCGACAGCGTCGGGGTTTTCCTCGGCGGTGCAGCCGGCCACGAACGTCACCGCGTCGACGTGCAGCACGCCGCCGTCGAACTCCGCGGCCACCACGTCGGTGCCGTCGCGCGCGGTCACCAGTTCCGGCGTCGCGACCGGGGTCTCCGCGCGTAAGGCCTGCATCCAGGCCAGCTCAGAGCGGATTTCGTCCAGTGAGTGATAGCCGGGCCGATGCACCCGCAGGACGATCGGATCGTCATCGTCGACAAGGTAGGTGGCATTCTCGGACAGGCTCAATAGCCGCAACGGCGCCCCGCTCGCACGACCGTAGGAAGGGAGGGCGGCGCGCGCGAAGAACTCATGAGTCGGCGGCATTCCCGGCATGCGACCAGTGTGGACCATAACGTCGTAACGAGCAGACCAAATCGACACATTTAACGTTCCCGTTTCGTAGGCTGGTGCTGCGAAACACGATGGAAACATCCGGCTCGCCTGGCCCGGAAGTTCCTGTTGACCAGGCGATCTCGCGGGAGTAACAATGCTTCGGTCGCGCCACGACGTCGTGCCGACATCGTCACTCGCTCCCGGACGCATGAGCATCCGGTCAAATACCAGACCAAAAACCGGCACGCCTTTCAGGCGCGCCCGAGATCGGAATACACAATGAGCGACATCATCGATCCACCGGCCACTGTCGCCGGCAGCGGTGCCAAAACCGAGACGGTCCAACGGCTCAAGCCCAATGCCGTCGGACTCATCGGCGTCCTGTTCATGGCCGTCGCCACCGCCGCGCCGATCACCGCGATGGTGGGCAATGTCCCGATCGCCGTCGGATTCGGCAACGGTGTCTTCGCACCGGCCGGCTATTTCGTCGCCACGATCGTGCTGACGCTGTTCGCCATCGGCTATGCCGCGATGAGCAAGCACATCACCGCCACCGGAGCCTTCTATGGCTACATCTCGCACGGCCTCGGCCGGGTGGTCGGACTCGGCGCGGGCTTCCTGACAGCCATGGCCTACATGGTGTTCGAGGCCTCGCTGATCGGTATCTTCGCCTTCTTCGGCAATGACACCTTCAACACGCTTTTCGGAGTCAATGTGCCGTGGATCGTGTTCGCGATCGGGATGCTGGCGGTCAACGCCCTGCTGACGTACTTCGACATCAATGTCGCGGCCAGGGTGCTCGGCGTCTTCCTGATCACCGAGATCGTGATGCTCTCGCTGATGGCCCTGTCCGTTCTGTTCACCGGTGGCGGCCCGCAGGGCTGGTCGTGGGGATCGCTGAATCCGCTCAACGCTTTTCAGAATCTGAGCGGCGCGGTGACCGGCGCCGACGGCAGCCTGATCACGGTCGCCGGTTCGGCGGGCATCGGCCTGTTCTTCGCGTTCTGGTCGTGGGTGGGCTTCGAGTCCAGCGCGATGTACGGCGAGGAGTCCAAGAACCCGAAGAAGATCATCCCGATCGCGGTGATCAGCTCCGTGATCGGAATCGGTGTCTTTTACGTGCTGATCTCCTGGCTGGCGATCGTGGGTACCGGACCGCAGAATGCGGTTGCGCTGGCGCAGGATTCGGCCACCGCCGGGGACATCTTCTTCGGCCCCGTCGGCGCGCACCTGGGCACCTGGGCTGTCGACCTGTTCAAGATCCTGCTGATGACCGGATCGTTCGCCTGCGGTATGGCGTTCCACAACTGCGCGGCCCGCTACATCTACGCGATCGGCCGGGAGAACGTGATTCCGGGAATGCGCAAGACGCTCGGCGCCACCCACCCGTCGCACGGCTCGCCGCACATCGCCGGGTTCGCGCAGACCGCATTCGCCACCGTCGTCGTGCTGTTCTTCGCCCTCACCGGACGTGACCCGTACACCGGTCTGTACGGGCTGATGGCGTTGCTCGGCACCACCGCGATCATGATCGTGCAAGCGCTGGCCGCCTTCGCGGTGATCGCCTACTTCCACGTTGGCAAGAATCACCCCGAGACCGCCAACTGGTTCCGGACGTTCCTGGCGCCGCTGCTGGGTGGTCTCGGCATGCTGTACGTGGTGTACCTGCTTGCCAAGAACGCGTCATTCGCCGCGGGCACGGCGGCCTCCGACTGGATCTTCGCGGCGATCCCCTACGTGGTCGGCGTGGTCGCCATCGGCGGCATCGCACTGGCGGTGACACTGAAATACGTTTCACCGCAGCGCTACTCGGAGCTGGGACGGACGGTTCTCGAAGAAGCGCACGAACGCTAGAACGCAGTCACGGGCCGCGTCAGGAGGAGAAAGTAGCGGTATGAGTTTTTCCAACATCATGGATTCCAACAGCTACTCCGCGGATCACCCGGTTGATCCCGCCACCGAATCGCTGATCGCGGCCCGTGACCGCGTCCTTGGCCCGGCGTACCGGCTGTTCTACGAACGGCCGGTACACCTGGTCCGCGGCGAGGGCACCCGGCTCTACGACGCCGACGGTGCCTGCTACCTCGACGCCTACAACAACGTCGCCAGCGTCGGTCACTGCCATCCGCATGTGGTGGAGGCGGTGTGCAGGCAGCTGTCCACGCTGAACACTCACACCCGCTACCTGCACGGCGGGCTCGTCGACTACAGCACCCGCCTACTGGACACGATGCCGGGCGACATCGACCAGGTGATGTATGCCTGCACCGGATCCGAAGTCAACGACCTGGCGCTGCGGGTGGCCGAGATGTACACCGGCGCAAAGGGTGTCATCATCACCACCGACGCCTACCACGGCAACACCGCGGCAGTCACCGCGATCTCGCCGTCCATCGGCGGCGCGACGGTACTCGGCGAGCATGTCCGTGCGATCGCACCGCCGGACAGTTACCGGGTGCCTGCCGACCAGCTCGCCGACCGCTTCGCCGCCGACGTCATCGCCGCGATCGACGAACTGCAGTCCAGTGGCTACGGATTGTCCGCGCTGATCGTCGACACGATCTTCTCCTCGGACGGCATCTATCCCGACCCTTCGGTACTGGCACCCGCGGTGGCGGCGGTGCACCGCGCAGGCGGGGTGTTCATCGCCGACGAGGTGCAGCCCGGATTCGGCCGCACCGGCGACGCGATGTGGGGCTTCCTGCGCCACGGCGTCGTCCCGGATCTGGTCACCATGGGCAAGCCGATGGGCAACGGGATGCCGATCGCGGCGATGGCCGCCCGATCCGGCGTGCTCGACGCCTTCGCCCGTGAGGTTCCGTACTTCAACACCTTCGGCGGCAACCCCGTCACGGTGGCCGCCGCCGCAGCCGTCCTGGACGTCATCGAGGACGAGAAGCTGATCCGTAACGCCGCCGAACGGGGCACCCAGCTGCGCGGCGAGCTGGCACGCCTCGGCGCCGACCACCCGCGCATCGGTGACGTCCGCGGCACCGGGCTGTACGTCGGCGTCGAGGTGATCGATGACACCGGTGCGCCGGACCGGGCCGGCGCCCGCACATTGGTCAATGCCATGCGGGAGCGGCGGGTGCTGATCTCGGTGTGCGGCCGGGACGGCAATGTGCTCAAGATCCGTCCGCCCCTGGTGTTCTCCGACACCGACGTCGACTGGTTCTGCACCGAGTTCGCCGCGGTGCTCACTTCTTCGTTGTGACACAGCTTGCTCGGGCACACTGGAGCGGTGGCAGAAGACAACGACACCCTTTCCCGGATCCACGACCTCGTGGCGCAGGAGCGCGAACTGCGCGATCGGGTGGTGCATGGACAGATCGACCCGTCCGAGGAGCATCAGCGGCTGAAGGCCATCGAGACCGAGCTCGACCAGTGCTGGGACCTGCTTCGGCAGCGTCGGGCACTGCGCGAGACCGGTGGTGACCCCAGTGATGCCAGCGTGCGGCCCGGCGACGAAGTCGAGGGTTATCTCAACTGAGCACCCGGGCGAGGATCGTCTGCAGCGTCGCAAGATCCTCGTCGTCGAGCGCGGCCAGGATCTCCGGTGCCGGGTCGTCGGTGGCGTCGAGCACGGCGATGACCTCGCGTCCGGCGTCGGTGAGTGACACCAGCTTGCAGCGCCGGTTCTCCGGATGAGGTTGGCGCACCACCAGCCCGCGTTCCTCCAGATCATTGACCGCCACCGTCGCGGCGGGCGCGTCGATTGTCGCCGCTTCCCCGACCTGCTTGACCGTCATCGGTTGCGACGCCAGCCGGCGCAGAATCCGGATCCTGCTGAACGGCAAACCGGTTCGGTCCACCGCCGCGCGGCGCCAGCGGTCCTTGTTGTCCAGCACCAACGTCGACATCGACCGCCACACCTGGTCGGCCACCGGATTACGCGACATGAGCCGCCTCGCTGCGGTGGTCCTCGATCAGCGGTGCCAGCCGCTGCGCGGAGCGCTTGGCTCGCGGCGAGGTGGACACCACCGCGAGTACCGCGATCACCACGCCGAGCGCGATATTCACCCACCACAGCGGGCGTGCTGCGGCGGTGAAGTCCGCACCGGCCACCGCCAGCGCCGAGCCGGCGACCGAACCGCACAGTGCCACACCGATACTCACGCCGACCTGCCTGCTGGTGGACGTCACCGCCGACGCCGCGCCTGCCCGGTCGCGGGGCATACCGCTGACGGCGGCATTGGTGATCGGCGCGTTGACCATGCCGAAACCGATGCCGTACACCGTGAAGATCACCAACAGCGCCCAGACCGGTGTGGTGGCGGTCAGGAAGGTCAGCATCACCCCCGCCACCGTCATCAGAACACCGGCGACCAGAAGCGACGGGCGGGCGCCGAAGCGGCCGACCAGCCGGCCGGACAGCGGCGAGAAGAACAGCGCGCCGATCGCGATCGGCAGGTAGATCAGGCCGGTGTGGGCAGCCGAGTAGCCGCGCTCGCCCTGTAGGTAGAGCGACATCATGAACAGAAAAGCCCCCCAGCCGGCGAACGCGCACACGGCGATGACCGTAGCCGAGGAGAACGGAACACTGCGGAAGAACCGCAGATCGATGAACGGGTCGTGGCGGCGCGACTCGTAGCGCAGAAAGGCCACCAGGGCCACCGCGGCGCCCGCGGCGATCGCGATGACCCGCGGATTGGTCCAGCCCATCCCCGGCGCCTCGATCAGCACGAACACGACACCGAACAGCGCCAGCACGGCCAGCAGCTGCCCGACCGGGTCGATGTCGCGCATGGTCGCCGATTTGCTCTCGGGCACGAAGACCGCGGTGAGGATGATCGCCGCCGCACAGATCGGCAGGTTGATCCAGAACACCGCGCGCCAGCTGACCGCCTGGATCAGGAAACCGCCGACGATCGGGCCGAGTGCCATCGAGATGCCGACCACCGCGCCCCACAGGCCGAGCGCGCGGGCACGTTCCACCCGGCCGACGAAGATTTGCGTAATGATCGACAGCGCAACGGGATTCATCATCGATCCGCCCAGACCCTGGACGAAGCGGGCGCCGATGAGGGTCTCGATGTCGGGCGCCAGACTGCACAGCAGCGAACCCAGCGCGAACGCGGCCAGGCCGATCTGGAACACCCGCCTGCGACCGAACCGATCACCGGTGGCGCCGGAGAGCATCAGCAGCGACGCCAGCACCAGGGTGTAGATGTCGATCACCCATTGCAGCTGGGACGGCGCCGCGTGCAGGTCGGTGCGGATCGCCGGGATCGCGACGTTGACGATCGTCGCATCCATCGACACGATCAGCAGGCTCAGGCAGCAGGACGCCAGGATGATCGTCTTGCGCCGCGCGCTGAGCTCACCGACAGTTGTAATCACACAACGATTGTGAAACTACAACCATTCTGTGGTCAAGCCCGTGTGGCCGAGCAGACACAAAAGCCCCCCGACACGCCGTCGAAAGGGGGCTTTTGCGTCTGCTCGCGCAGGAAACGGCTAGCTGCGGGTGTCGATGGTCGCGTAGTCGCGCTCGGTATAGCCGGTGTAGATCTGGCGCGGGCGGCCGATCTTGCTACTGCCCTCGTCGTGCATCTCCCGCCAGTGCGCGATCCAGCCCGGCAGCCGGCCGAGCGCGAACAGCACGGTGAACATCCGGGTCGGGAAGCCCATTGCGCGGTAGATCACGCCGGTGTAGTAGTCCACATTCGGGTAGAGCTTGCGCTCGATGAAGAAGTCGTCGGTGAGCGCGATCTCCTCGAGCTGCTTGGCGATATCGAGCAGCTCGTCGTCGCCGCCGAGCTTGCCGAGGATCTTGTCGGCCTGCTCCTTGACGATGCGCGCCCGGGGGTCGTAGTTCTTGTAGACCCGGTGCCCGAAGCCCATCAGCTTCACGCCGTCTTCTTTGTTCTTGACCTTCTTGACGAACGTCTGCACGTCGTCCTGGCCGACGCGGATCTTCTCCAGCATCTCGAGCACGGCCTGGTTGGCGCCGCCGTGCAGCGGGCCCCACAGCGCGTTGATGCCACCGGAGATCGAGGTGAACAGGTTGGCCTGCGAGGAGCCCACCAGCCGGACTGTCGAGGTGGAGCAGTTCTGCTCGTGGTCGGCGTGCAGGATCAGCAGCATGTCCAGCGCGCGGACGATCTCGGGATCGACCTCGTAGGGCTCGGCCGGGAAGCCGAACGTCATCCGCAGGAAGTTCTCCACCAGCGTCAGCGAGTTGTCCGGGTACAGGAACGGCTGGCCCTCGGACTTCTTGTAGGCGTACGCCGCGATCGTCGGCAGCTTGGCCAGCAACCGGATCGTGGACAGTTCGACCTGCTTCTTGTTCAGCGGGTCCAGCGAATCCTGGTAGTACGCCGAGAGGGCGTTGACCGCGCTGGACAGCACCGGCATCGGGTGGGCGTCGCGCGGAAAGCCGTCGAAGAACCGCTTGAGGTCCTCGTGCAGCAGGGTGTGGCGCTGGATCTTGGTGGTGAAGTCCTCGAGCTGCTCGGCGGTCGGCAGCTCGCCGTAAATCAGCAGGTAGCTGACCTCGATGAACGTCGACTTCTCGGCGAGCTGCTCGATCGGGTAGCCGCGATAGCGCAGGATACCGGCGTCACCGTCGATGTAGGTGATGGCGCTCTTGGTCGAGGCCGTGTTGACGAATCCCTGGTCGAACGTCGTATAACCGGTCTTGGCCAGCAACGAGCCCAGCGCGATCCCGTCGGACCCCTCCGTCGCCTTCACGATGTCCAGGTCCAACTCGCCGCCCGGGTACTTCAGGGAGGCGGTCTCGTCGGTTGCGGCCACATGAACCCCTTCTGAGCTCGTCGACGCCGCTGAGGCGTCCGTATGTAGGTGAAGGTAGTCGCTATTCTGCCGACACGCCCGCGGGGGTCTGGCCCGGGGTGGCCTCCGGAGCCCAGAGCCCGGTGAAAAGTGCGTACACCGACTCGATTCGGCGGCAGACGACCTCGGTCTCTATCGCGGGTCCGTCGGCCGTCCCGAGGCCGCGGCAGGCCACCCCCATCACTACCGCCCAGGTATCGATCAGGATCCGGATCGCCGGGTGGTCACTAGCCACTCCCATCCGTTCGGCCGCGACGTCGACAGCCCGGTGGTGGAAGCCGTCGGGCCGGAACATGAACGGCGCCAGCCCGATCGCCGGGGCCGCATTCACGATCGTCAGCAACAGCCGCATCCGTTCGAACGAGGCCGAGGAGCCGTACTGCGGGCTGCGGAAGGTCTCCAGGTGGGCGCGCGCCAACGCGTCGTAATGCCCGATGTCGCGCGGCTGGCGGGCGAAGGCGTCGGCCACGTCGTCGGCAACCTCGTCGAGGATCGCGACGATCACCGCTTCCTTGCCCGAGAAATAGCGGCTGAACGTGCGCGGTGCGACCTCGGCGGCGGCGGCGATCTGCTCGACGGTGGTGTTGTGATAGCCCTGGTCGATACACAGCTGGACCGCCACGTCGATCAACGTCGCGCGGGTGCGCTGCTTCTTGAGTTCACGCAACCCGTGGGCGGGCATCTTTGCGACAGCCACGTTGCGCCTCCCCACTGGCGTCTGCGTGCCACCCCCGACGTCAAACCGTTGAGGGTACCGCCGAGACACCCCCGCCCGCGGCAATATCGGTGAATCCGGTGAATCCGCCGCTCACAAAGCGACCGCCGGCACCCGATAGCGGATGAACACCGGCACGACCGCGGCGGCGATGAGCACGCCGACCACCACCAGCGCTCCCCCGCCCGCGGCGGCGACGCTGGTGCCGACCATCGCGGCGGCCGCACCGTGCGCGGCGTCGGCCAGCCGGGGACCGCCCGCAACGACGACGGTGAAGACGCCCTGCAGCCTGCCCCGCAGGTCGTCGGAGGCCACCTGCTGCAGAATCGTCGACCGGAACGCTGCCGACACCATATCCGCAGCGCCGCCAACGGCCAAGAACCCCAACGCAATCCACAGCAGCACGCCGACGTGACCGCGCCCCAGTCCGGCGGCTACGCCGAACCCGATCATCGCCGCGCCCCACACCACGATCGCGATCACCACGGCCAGGCCCTGGCGCTGGATGCGCGGGAACCACCCGGAGAACACCCCGCCTGCCACCGCACCCGCGGACATCGCCGCCGCCAGCAGGGCCATCGTCGTGCCGCCCTCGATCGGGCCGCCGAAACTCTCGTGGGCCATCTGCGGGAACAGCGCCCGCGGCATGCCGAGGATCATCGCGATCAGGTCGACCACGAACGACATCAGCACCACCCGGTTGCCGGACAGGAAGCGGAAGCCTTCGACCACCGAGCGCAGGGCATCGAGTCCCATCCCCTTCGCGCCGTTGACGGGCGGGATCGGCGCGAGCCGGCAGGCCACCCAGATCGGCACCAGGCAGGTGATGGCGTCGATCAGATACAGCGTCGAGAGGTCGACCCAGCGCAGCATCACCCCGGCCATCAGCGGGCCCACGATGGCGCCGAACTGGAACACCGTGAAGTTCAGCGAGTTGGCCGCGGGCAGCTGAGCGCCGGGCAGCATGCGCGGTATCGCCGCCGCCCGGGTCGGGCTGTCAATCGCATAGAACGACTGCTGCACCGCCAGCAGACACAGCACCACCCACACGTTGTTCAGTCCGAGGGCCGCCTGCAGCCACAGCAGCACCGAGGCCACCGCGAGGCCGCAGGAGGTGATGATCAGCAACACCCGCCGGTCCATCGCGTCGGCCCAGGCCCCGCCGAGAAGTCCGAACACGACCAAGGGAACCAGCGCGAACAACCCGGCCAAGCCGACGTACGCCGAATTCTGGGTGAGCGCGTACAACTGCACGGGGACCGCGAAGATCGTGAGGTTGGCCCCGATGACCGTGATGACGCCGGCCGCCCACAGCCGGCGGAAGTCCGGCGTCTTCAGTGGGGTGGTGTCGGCGAAGAGCCTCGCCACCTAGGGTTGCAGTCGCTCGATGCGGTCACCGACCACACGAATCCGGTTGTGCACCCGGTTCTCCCGGCCCTGCCAGAACTCGACGACCTCGGGTGCGATTCGGTAACCACCCCAGTGCGGCGGCACCGGCACCTGCTCATCGGCCGCGAAGCGCTCGGTGGCCTCGGCGAGCTGGCCGAGCAGCTCGGCGCGCGAGCCGATCGGACGGGACTGCGACGACGCCCACGCGCCCAGCTGCGATCCGCGCGGCCGCTTGGACCAATACTCGGCGGTCTCCTCGGCGCTGACCTTGGTCACCGCCCCACGGATGTGCACCTGGCGACCCAACGCGTACCACGGAAACGTCACCGCGGCGTACGGTGTCGCCGCCAGCTCGGCGCCCTTTGCGGAGTCGTAGTTGGTGTAAAAGGTGATCCCGCTCTCGTCCACGCTCTTGCACAACACCGTCCGACTCACCGGTCTTCCCGCGTCGTGTCCCGTGCCGATGGTCGCCAGCACCATGGCGTTGGGTTCGGCGACGCCCGCCGCCTCGGCGTCGGCTATCCACCTGTGCAGCAAGGCAAGCCAGCCGTCGGCGAGCCAGTCGACGTCGAGGTCGCTGCTGCCGTCCTTCTCGACCGAGCCGTACTCCACCCGCATCGCAGCGAGGTGGCTCTCCCGGGGTGATTCCACGGGCTCACGGTACGCCGGGAACGGCCGGACGGCAGTTACCGACCGGTAGCGAGGTCCCGACCGGCGGATGGAAGAATCGGCGTCATGACGGTGGTACCCGATGATTTCGTGCCAGGGCTCGAAGGGGTGGTGGCGTTCACCACCGAGATCGCCGAGCCTGACCGCGACGGTGGCGCACTGCGGTATCGCGGCGTGGACATCGAGGAACTTGTCGGCAACCGGGTGACGTTCGGCGATGTCTGGGCGCTGCTGGTCGACGGCCGGTTCGGCAACGGACTGCCGCCCGCCGAGCCGTTCCCGCTGCCGATCCACACCGGCGACGTCCGGGTCGACGTGCAGGCCGGCCTGGCGATGCTGGCGCCGATCTGGGGCTATGCCCCGCTGCTGGACATCGACGGCGAGACCGCCCGCGACCACCTCGCGCGCGCCTCGGTGATGGCGCTGTCCTACGTCGCCCAGTCGGCGCGGGGCATCTACCAGGCGGCGGTACCGCAGCGCGTGATCGATGAATGTGCCACTGTCACAGAGCGTTTCATGACACGCTGGCAGGGCGAGCCGGATCCGCGGCACGTCGAGGCGATCGACGCCTACTGGGTGTCGGCGGCCGAGCACGGGATGAACGCCTCGACCTTCACCGCGCGGGTGATCGCCTCCACCGGGGCTGATGTCGCGGCCGCGCTGTCCGGGGCGATCGGCGCGATGAGCGGCCCGCTGCACGGCGGCGCGCCCGCGCGGGTGCTGCCGATGATCGAGGAGGTCGAACGCACCGGTGACGCCCGCGCGGTGGTCAAGGGTGTGTTGGACCGCAAGGAGAAGCTGATGGGCTTCGGGCACCGGGTGTACCGGGCCGAGGACCCGCGCGCGCGGGTGCTGCGCGCGACCGCCAAACGCCTGGCCGCACCGCGCTACGAGGTGGCCGTCGCCCTCGAGCAGGCGGCGCTGGCCGAGCTGCGCGAGCGTCGTCCCGATCGGGCGATCGAGACCAATGTCGAGTTCTGGGCCGCGGTGATCCTCGACTTCGCCCAGGTGCCGGCCAAGATGATGCCCGCGATGTTCACCTGCGGGCGCACCGCGGGCTGGTGCGCGCACATCCTGGAGCAGAAGCAGCTGGGCAAGCTGGTCCGGCCGTCGGCGATCTACGTCGGTCCGGCCCCGCGGTCACCGGAGTCGGTGGCGGGCTGGGACGAGATCGCGCATCAGACAATCAAGCCCGTCTGACCCTCACGCGCGGAACGCCGAACCGCGTTCCCGATCGAGATACGTGTCGGCCTTGTTGCGCAGGAAGAACACGTACACCACCAGCGACACCGCGATGCAGACCGTCACGTAGCCGATGAACAGCGGTACGTGGCCACCCTCCTTGGCCGCCTGGTAGATCAGCGGCGCCGTCCCGCCGAAGATGGAGTTGGCGAGCGCGTAGCCGACCCCCACCCCGAGGGCCCGCACCTGCGCCGGGAACAGCTCCGACTTCACCAGCGCGTTGATCGAGGTGTATCCCGTCAGGATCACGTAACCGACCGCGACCAGCGCGAAAGACGCCAGCGGCGAGCGGGTCTGGGGCAGGAACGTGATCAGGACGTAGGTGTAGAACACCCCGCCGACACCGAAGAACACCAGCATCGGCTTGCGCCCGATCCGGTCGCTGATGATTCCGCCAAGCGGCTGAAGCAGCATCAGGAAGATCAGCCCGGTCAGGTTCACCCACGTCGCCGTCATGCCCTCGCCCTTGAAGGCGGTCTTGACAATCGCCGGCGCGTTGACGCTGTAGGTGTAGAACGCCACGGTGCCGCCGAGCGTGATCAGGAAGCACATCAGCAGCGGCCGCCAGTACTGCGTCACCAGGGTGCGCATGGACCCGGCGTCCTTGTCCTGCCCCGACTTGGCCGCCTCGATGACGTCCTCGGAGAGCGACTCATCCATCGTGCGGCGCAGCCAGAACACCACCACCGCGGCCACGCCGCCCACGGCGAACGCGATGCGCCAACCGAATTCGCGCAACTGGGCGTCGCTGAGGAACGACTGCAGAATCAGCAGGGTGAACTGCGCCAGCACGTGCCCACCGATCAGCGTGACGTACTGGAACGAGGAGAAGAACCCGCGCCGCTCCCGTGTCGCGGCCTCCGACATGTACGTCGCCGACGTGCCGTACTCGCCGCCGGTGGCGAAGCCCTGAACGAGTCGGGCGACGACCAGGATGATCGGTGCCGCCATCCCGATCACCGCCTGCGACGGCACCAGCGCGATCAGCAGGGAGCACAGCGCCATCAGCGACACGCTCACCGTCAGCGCTGCGCGGCGACCATGGCGGTCGGCGAAGCGGCCGAAGAACCATGAGCCGACAGGGCGCATCACGAACGTGATCGCGAAGATCGCGTACACGTAGACCGTCGAGTTCTTCTCGGACTCGTCGAAGAACTGGCCCTCGAAATACGTTGCGAACACGGTGTAGACGTAGACGTCGTACCACTCGACCAGGTTGCCCAGCGACCCCCGGATCGTGTTCCAGATCGCCCGCCGGGTCTGCGCAGCGCTTGAGCGCGGCACCGTCGTGGTGGTCATCGTCGGCCTCCCCTGTGTCTGCCGGGAAACCGTACTCCACTTTCTGTCGGTGCCCGGTGGTTGCATCGGGGTGGGTGATGAGTTCTGCCCGCCCGCGATGTCTAATCCGGTGGCGGTCCATCGACCGCCAGCACCGACAGGAGGCTGTTATGGCGATCGAAGTTCAACCCGCACTGTCCCCGCATCTTGTCGTCGATGACGCGCCCGCTGCGATCGACTTCTATGTCAAGGCGTTCGGCGCCACCGAGATCGGGCGCGTGCCGCGTCCCGATGGCAAGCTGATCCACGCCGCGGTGGAGATCAACGGCGCGACGGTGATGCTCAACGACGACTTCCCGGAGATGACCGACGGCAAGTCGACCACCCCGCCCGCGCTGGGCGGTACTCCGGTGACCATCCACTTGACCGTGACCGACGTCGACGCGAAGTTCCAGCAGGCACTCGACGCGGGCGCGACGGTGGTGATGCCGCTGGAGGATCAGTTCTGGGGCGACCGGTACGGCATGATTCGCGATCCGTTCGGACATCAGTGGTCGCTGGGTCAGCCAGTGCGTGAGGTGTCCTATGACGAGATCCAGCAGGCGATGGGTCAGGCATGATGCAGACGTGACCCTGGATCGGCGCAAAGTCCTCTACATCGACCTCGACAACACGATGGTCGACTTCGGCCACCGGATCGAGGGGCTCGACCCGGTCGTGGTGAACAAGTACCACGGCCGGATGGACGAGGCGCCGGGCATCTTCGCGTTGATGCGCTCGATTCCTGGCGCGATCGAGGCGTTCATGGAACTGTCGGCGCTGTTCGACACCTATCTGCTGTCCACCGCGCCGTGGCGCAACCCGTCGGGTTGGCAGCACAAGATCGAATGGGTGCACGAACACCTTGGCGCCGACGAGGATTCACCGGCCTACAAGCGGCTCATCCTGACCCATCACAAGGACCTCAACCGGGGCGACTTTCTGGTCGACGATCGGCCCAATAACGGTGCCGAGCGGTTCGAGGGCGAGTGGATTCATTTCGGGTCGGACCGGTTCCCGGACTGGGCCGCGGTGCTGAAGTATCTGCGGGACCGGGCCTGACGAACTATCGCAACAGACCGGCCAGCAACCGCCGGGCCATCGGCGGCTCCGGCGCGTCGGCGGCCACCGCGACCATCTCGGTCACGTCGGTGAACTTCACCCGCGTCCGGCCCTGCGCCTGCCCGCGGGCGGTTTCGGCGGCGTCGATGGCGCGCCAGCCCGCGGCGTTCACCACATCGGGCTGACGAGAGCGGATCAGCTTGTCCAGCAACGCCGGTCGCGCGACCGGGTCGGTGAGCAGGCCCGAGTTGAAGTCGTCCACCAGGTTCGAGACGGTCTGCGCCGAACACGATTTGTTGGTCCCGATGAAACCCGTCGGGCCGCGCTTGATCCAGCCCGCGACATAGGCGCCGGGGACGGCCCGGCCGGTGGCGGGATCGATGACCCGCCCGCCCTCGTTGGGCACGACGGCGGCCGACGAGTCGAACGGCAGGCCGTCGATCGGCGCGCCGCGGTATCCGATCGAGGTGAGCAGCAGCCCGGCCTCGATCTGCACCGCGTCGTCGGTGCCGGTGCGCCGGAACTCGATGCCGCTCACCCGCTCGGCACCGAGCACCCGGTGCGGAGTCAGACGGTAGGCCAGCCGGATGCGTGCGCGGCCGGCCGGCTCGGTGGCGACCGGAAGTGCGGCCAGGATCTCGAGTTTGGCGCGTACGACCGGGTCGGTGGCGGAGGCCAGGTCTTCGCGGACCAGCTCGTGATCGTCGGCGTCCAGTACTACCTCGGCCGTCGACGTCAGCCCGATCAGCTCCGGCAGGGTGAAGGCCGAGTCGACCGGACCGCGGCGCGCGGCGATCACGACCTCACGCACCGCCGAGGTGCGCAGGGCCTTCAGCGCGGCGTCGGAGATATCGGTGCGAGCCAGGTCGTCGGGGTCGGCGGTGAGGATCCGGGCCACGTCGAGCGCCACGTTGCCGTTCCCGATCACCACCACGCGCTCATGGCGCAGGTCGACATCGAGGTCGGCGAAGTCCGGATGACCGTTGATCCAGGCCACCGTCTCGGTGGCGGTATGAGTGCCGAACAGCTCCAAGCCGGCAATGGCGAGCCTGCGGTCGTGCGGCGCGCCGACGGTGTAGAGCACCGCGTGGTGGTGTTGCAGCAGTTCGTCGTGCGAAATGTGCTGCCCCACTTCGATGTTGAGGTAGAACGTGAAACCGGGGTGGTCGCTGATCCGGTCGAACAGCCGCGTCACCCCCTTGGTGTTCTGGTGATCGGGCGCGACACCGGCGCGCACCAGTCCGAACGGAGTCGGCAGCTTGTCGAAGACGTTGACCCGCACACCTTTCTGAGTGAGCAGCTCGTCGGCGGCATACATCCCCGCAGGCCCGGAGCCGACGACGGCGACCGTCAGGTCCCCACGGCGCACCTGCGGCGCCGGAAGCACCGGGGCGAGCTTGGAGGTCGGCGGCAACTTCACGCCGGCCGGCCGCTCGGGATAGAACGCGGCGTTGAGCTCGACGAACGGCAGCTGCGCGGCGGTCAGCTTGGCCTCGGGCGCGATCGCCCCGACCGGGCAGGCGCTGACGCACGCGCCGCAATCCACACAGGCCACCGGATCGATGTAGAGCATCTCGGCGGTAGCGAAGCCCGGCTCGTCGGGGCTGGGGTGGATGCAGTTGACCGGGCAGGCGTACACACAGGACCCGTCGCTGCAGCACGACTGCGTGATGACGTGAGGCATGGGCTCGCTACGCGGCGCGCACGACGTGCCGGCGCTGCGGCTCGCTGCGATAGCGGCTGGCCGGTCCGTCGATCTTGCAGATCCGCCACATCAGCTTGGCCAGCGGATTCATCAGCCCGGTGTCCTCGCACAGCATCCGGACGTCACCGAACATGTCGCGCAGGAACTGCCGCGATTCCGGCGCCCGGAAGAACACGTCCTTGCGAACCGACCGGGGAATGTCGAATTCCTTCCAGAATGCCTTGGGCGGCACCACGATCGCCTGACACAGGATTCGCATGATCAGCGGGACGTGCAGCGACAGCCAGAACCGCTTGCGGGCACGCATGTGCGGCAGGCGCTTACGCAGGTACTCGTGGGCGAACGAGATGTGCCGGGCCTCCTCGGCGACGTGGATGGCCATCACCCGCTCCATGATCGGATGCAGGGCCTTGCCCTCCCGCAGCACCAGTTTCTGGGTGTGGTCGATGGGTTCCTCACCGGCCAGCACACCGAAGAAGAACGGGATCGGCAGCGGTCCGGCGGCCAGCGGGATCAGCGGCGAAGCCCATCGCAACAGCCGCGGCATGCCGGGGGTGTCGGCACCGATGCGGTTCACCATCTCCTGAAACATCATGGTGTGGTTGCACTCTTCGACCGACTCGTGCAGGCAGTACCGATATTCCGGTGAGCCGTTGGGCACCCACGACGCGTAGTTCATCAGGCCACGGATGAGGATCAGCTCGAACTGCAGACCGACCTTGGCCACGTTCGCCTGGCGCCACATGCCGATCTCGATCTGGCGCTCCCGGGACTGAGCGCGATACCAGGGATGCCGACCGATCGGATCGGTGCCGGGCAGGATCCAGCGTTCGTCGTCGTCGACGACAGCGAACTCCGGCGACTCCCAGTCGATATCGGTGTACGGGTTGAAGTTCCTGCGCACCGACCCTTCCGACAGGGTGGTCAGCGTCTCCACGTAGGCGGTGTCGTCCTGCACTTCCATGTTGCGACGCCAGCGCTTGATCATCTTCGTTCTCGCCATCACAGCCTCCTCACAGAGGTTTACATCGGAGCGCTCGTTGTCCAAACGGTACCGCAGGTATCGCATACCTGTCCATAGCCGATAACCGGTTCACTGAACGCCTCGGTTTCTAAACCGGTGGCTCCGACTCCTAGGCTTGGGGTATGGCTGATCAGCTCGTGATACCGGAATCCCTGAAGCCCGCAGACGGCCGCTTCGGCTGCGGGCCGTCGAAGGTGCGCCCCGAGCAGGTGCAGGCGCTCAGCGCGGCGGCCGGCCTGTTCGGCACGTCGCACCGGCAGGCGCCGGTGAAGAACCTGGTCGGACGGGTCCGCGACGGCCTTCGCCAGTTTTTCTCGCTGCCCGACGGCTACGAGGTGATCCTGGGCAACGGCGGCGCGACCGCATTCTGGGATGCCGCCGCGTTCGGCCTGATCGAGAAGCGCTCGCTGCACCTCACCTACGGCGAGTTCTCCTCGAAGTTCGCCTCGGCGACCACGGCCAACCCGTTCATCGACGACCCGATCGTGATCAAAGCCGACGCCGGCAGCGCGCCCGAACCGCAGTCCGATCCGTCCGTTGACGCCATCGCCTGGGCACACAACGAGACCTCGACCGGCGTGGCGGTCCCGGTCCGGCGACCCGCGGGCTCCGAGAACGCGCTGATCCTGATCGACGCGACGTCCGGGGCGGGTGGGCTGCCCGTCGACGTCAACGACGTCGACGCCTACTACTTCGCGCCGCAGAAGAACTTCGCCAGCGACGGCGGCCTGTGGCTGGCGGTCCTGTCCCCCGCTGCGCTGGCGCGCATCGAGGCGATCGCGGCGTCGGGCCGCTGGGTGCCCGACTTCCTGTCACTGCCGATCGCGGTGGACAACAGCCTCAAGAACCAGACCTACAACACGCCGGCGATCGGCACGCTGGTGCTGATGGCCGAGCAGGTCGACTGGCTCAACGGCAACGGCGGCCTGGACTGGGCGGTCAAGCGCACGGCCGACTCGTCGCAGCGGCTGTACTCCTGGGCCGAGGCGTCGTCGTACGCCACCCCGTTCGTCACCGATCCCGCGCTGCGTTCGCAGGTGGTGGGCACCATCGACTTCACCGATGCGGTAGATGCCAGTGCCGTCGCGGCAACATTGCGCGCCAACGGCATCGTCGACACCGAGCCGTACCGCAAGCTGGGCCGCAACCAGCTGCGGATCGCGATGTTCCCGGCGGTCGAGCCCGACGACGTCTCCGCCTTGACGCAGTGCGTGGACTGGGTTGTCGAACGTCTCTGAATACCCGTCTCGTCACTCCCGCGTGTCCTAACCGTTATGTCGGCGCGACCGCGTTAAAGTCCGGGCGAAGGAGGTCGACATGCGAGAACTCAGGGTGATCGGACTCGATGTCGACGGCAGGCACATTATTTGCGAAGGTCCCGACCCGGCCGACAAGTTCACCCTGCAGGTCGACGA
>JAEZIA010000174.1 GCA_023416315.1 Actinomycetes bacterium | reverse complement strand
GACTTGGACAAATGACCGCCCGCCTGCGCCCTGAACTGGCCGATCTACCGGCCTACACGCCAGGCAAGACGGTGCTCGGTGCCATCAAGCTGGCCAGCAACGAGACCGTGCACGGGCCGCTGCCCAGCGTGCGGGCGGCGATCGCCGCGTCGGCCGAGACCATCAACCGCTACCCGGACAACGGGTACGTGGAGCTCAAGGAGGAGCTGGCCAAGCACGTCGATGTCGCTCCCGAGCACATCGCCGTGGGCTGCGGATCGGTGAGCCTGTGCCAACAGCTGATCCAGATCACCTCCTCGGTCGGTGACGAGGTCGTCTTCGGCTGGCGCAGCTTCGAGATCTATCCACTGCAGGTACGGGTGGCCGGCGCCACCCCAGTCCAGGTGCCGCTGCGCGACTACACCTTCGACCTCGACGCGATGCTGGCCGCGATCACCGACCGCACCCGCCTGATCTTTGTCTGCAACCCCAACAACCCGACCTCCACCGTCGTCGACCCCGACGAGCTGGCCCGCTTCGTCGCCGCCGTTCCGCCGGACATCCTGATCGCCATCGACGAGGCCTACGTCGAGTACATCCGCGACGGCATGCTGCCCGACAGCCTCGGGCTGGCCCGCAACTATCCGAACGTCGTTGTGCTACGCACCTTTTCCAAGGCATACGGACTGGCCGGGCTTCGGATCGGCTACGCCGTCGGCGATCCCGACGTGATCACCGCCCTGGGCAAGGTCTATGTGCCGTTCACCGCGACCACCGTCTCGCAGGCCGCCGCGATCGCCTCGGTGCGCGCCGCCGACGAGCTACTGGCCCGCACCGACGCCGTCGTCGCCGAACGCCGCCGGGTCTGCGCCGCGCTCACCGAGTTCGGCTACACCTTCCCGCCGTCGCAGGCGAATTTCGTCTGGCTGCCGCTGCCTCCCGAGCAGACCCCCGACTTCGTCGAGCAGGCCGCCGACGCCCGGGTGCTGGTGCGGCCCTACGGCACCGACGGCGTCCGGGTGACCATCGGCGCTCCCGACGAGAACGACGCGTTCCTGGCGTTCGCCGGGAAGTGGATCACGACCCGCTGACCGGCTGGCGGCCGGTGAAGGCAACCAGCCGCTCGAGTTTGGAGGCGTGCGCGCCGACGTCGATGGGATCATCGAAGCCCGCCCTGACCCGCCCCTCCGGGGTGATGATGCGCTGCGCCACGCCCATCACGTAATCGGTCAGTGAGTCGGGCGCATCGATTGGACGGCCGATCGCCGACGCGTAATCCCAAGCGTGGACCAGGAATTCGAGCGAGAGGATGGCGGCCATGAACCGTGCGGGCGCTTCGTTCTCGCCGAACGGCACGGTGCCCTCGGTGCCGCGGCGCCGCCAGGCGTCCACCGCAGGCCGGGCCGCGGCGATCACCTGACGTTCGACGGAATCGTCGGGGTTGCGGTCGGGGAACTGCGCGCCTGCCGCACCGCCGAGCATGGTGATCGAGTTCAGCAGGTGATCGGTGAGCCCGGCGACGTCGAACTCGCGGCACGGCGTCTGCTTCGTCAGGTCGTCGGTGGCGATGCCGTGAACCACCTGCTGGAGAACCTGCAGCGCCGCCTCGGCAGCGTCCAGTTCGTCGACGGGCGGAGCTTCCGGTCCTGCGGTCAGTTCGTCAGCCATGACCCCACGGTACGGCGGCCGACGTCTCGGCAGCCAGCGGCCTGCTGGGTATCTGAGCGCGCAGCACTGGCGCGACCTCGGACTGAAAAAGCTCGAGTGTGCGGCGCTTCTGGGCGGGCGTGACCCCGTCACCGTCGGCGCTGAGATGAATCACCTCGTGGCCGAGCTGTTCGTGGTAGCGCCCGACCTTGTCGATCACCTGCTGGGGGCTGCCGATCAGCGCCGAGCTGCGCTCGACGAAATCCTCGATCGTCTCGAACACCACCGGAAGGCCGGCCTGTCGCTGGAACGCCAGGCGGGCGGCGAACACCTGCCGATAGTCGGCCACCGCCTGTTGTGACGTCGGGGCGAGGTGAAACCCGGCCGTCCCGGCACCGACCAGCGCGTCCTCGGGGCGGCGGCCGTAGAACTCCCACCGTTGCCGGTAGTGCCGCACCAGCTCGGCATACGGCTCGACGGGATAGGTCACATTCGCCGAGAAGATGGGGTCGCCGTGCTGCGCGGCAAGATCGACCGAGTCCTTGCTCGTCGCGCTGCCGTGCCAGATCCGGATGCGGGGTTGCAGCGGCCGCGGAAGCGCTTTGGCGTCGACGAGCGGTGGACGGAACCGGGCGGGCCAGGTCACCTTGTCGCTCTCCCACAGCAGGCGCAGCAGCTCGTAGCCTTCGCGGTTTCGGTCCCACTGGTCTTCGGCGGTGACCGCGAACAGCTCGGCCTGTGCGGATCCGTTGCCCTTGCCGATCATCAACTCCAGCCGGCCGTCGGACAGATTGTCCAGAGTGGAGTAGTCCTCGAACGCCCGCACCGGGTCGAGCAGGCTCAACGTCGTTACCGCCGTGAACAATCCGATCCGCGACGTTTTGGCCGCGATATTGCTCAGGACCACCGGTGGCGACGACGAGATGAACGGGTCCTCGTGCCGCTCCCCTACCGCGAATCCGTCGAAGCCCAGTTCCTCGGCCAGCACCGCGGAGTCGACGACGCCACGCAACCGCTGCGCGGCGCTGACCGACACGGCGGTCACCGGATCAGGCTGGTGCGTGATCAATGTCAGCAATAAGAACTTCACACCTATTCCTTCGACTCCACAGGCCCGAATAAGCCGCGAATAGCAGCCACCGGCAAGGGTTTTCGTCATGGTGATTCGATCCGGCACGGCCCTTTGCTGCTGATCAACAACGCAAAACGGCCCGGTGGTAATCCACCTGTTAGGCTGCGCCAAAGTGGACCGGCGGTCCTTAGCGTCAATTCATTGGAGAAGATTCATGAGCATCGCCGATGACATCACGCAGCTGACCGGCAGGACGCCGTTGGTGCGGCTGCGCCGGGTGACCGACGGTGCAGTGGCCGACGTCGTCGCCAAGCTGGAGTCGTTCAACCCGGCAGGCAGCGTGAAGGACCGGCTCGGTGTCGCGCTGATCGACGCCGCCGAGAAGGCCGGCCTGCTCAAGCCGGACACCATCATCCTCGAGCCGACCAGCGGCAACACCGGCATCGCCCTGGCGATGGTGGCCGCCGCCCGTGGCTACAAGTGTGTGCTGACGATGCCCGAGACGATGAGCATCGAGCGCCGGATGCTGCTGCGCGCCTACGGCGCCGAACTCGTCCTCACCCCCGGCGCCGAAGGCATGTCCGGCGCGATCGCCAAGGCCGAGGAGTTGGCCAAGTCCGACCAGCGATACTTCATCCCGCAGCAGTTCGAAAACCCGGCCAACCCGGCGATCCACCGCGCCACCACCGCCGAAGAGGTATGGGCGGACACCGACGGCAAGGTGGACATCTTCGTGGCCGGCGTGGGCACCGGCGGCACCGTCACCGGCGTCGGAACGGTCCTGAAGGAACGCAAGCCGTCGGTGCAGATCGTCGCTGTCGAGCCGGCCGCGTCCCCGGTCCTGTCCGGCGGACAGAAGGGTCCGCACCCGATCCAGGGCATCGGCGCCGGTTTCGTCCCGCCCGTGCTCGGCACCGACGTGGTCGACGAGGTCATCCAGGTCGCCAACGAGGACGCGCTCGAACTGGCCAAGCGGCTGGCCCGCGAGGAGGGCCTGCTGGTCGGCATCTCCTCCGGCGCCGCGGTAGCGGCTGCCCTGCAGGTGGCCCGCCGGCCGGAGAACGAGGGCAAACTCGTCGTCGTCGTCCTTCCCGACTTCGGCGAGCGCTACCTGAGCACCATCCTGTTTTCCGATCTGGCCGACTGAGTCATGCCCTGGGAGATCCTCCGCGACGTCCAATCCGTCAAGAAGCGCGATCCCGCCGCGCGTTCGACGCTGGAGATCATCCTCTGCTACCCCGGCCTGCATGCGGTCTGGGCCCACCGTGTCAACCACTGGTTGTGGCAGCGCGGCGCGAAAGTTCTTGCGCGACTGCTCGCTGAGCTCACCCGCATCCTCACCGGTGTCGAGGTCCACCCGGCCGCCGTCCTGGGTTCCGGGGTCTTCATCGACCACGCCACCGGCGTGGTGATCGGTGAGACCGCCGTCGTCGGCGACGATGTGACGATCTACCACGGCGTCACCCTCGGGGGCACCAGCCTCGATCGCGTCAAACGCCACCCCACCGTCGAGGACGGGGTGATCATCGGCGCGGGCGCAAAGGTGTTGGGCGCCATCACGATCGGCGCCGGAAGTCAGATCGGTGCCAACTCCGTCGTCGTCAAGACCGTGCCGCCCGGCTCCGTGGTGGTCGGGGTACCCGGGCAGATCATCGGACACCCGGGCGGAACCCCTTCCGGCACAGACCAATCCAACCTTCCCGATCCGCTGGGTGTGACCCTGCAGTCGCTACTGAGCCGGGTCTCGAAGCTCGAGGCCCGGGCCGACGGCCCCGGCACCGAACGGGTGATCCGCCCGCCGGAGGCCGGGGTCTGGCACGGGGAAGACTTCTCGATCTGACCCCAGGGCGAACTCCGCCAACAGCGCGGCCGCCCCACCGGCCTGCAGGGCCTGGCGCTGCCGCACCGCGCCGTTGCCCTCGACGAAGCGCCGCTGCAGCGACTGCCTCACCTCGGCGAGTTCGCCGAGGTCCGCCAGGGCCGGCGTGACCCAGTCGACCAGGGCGTCCAGCACCGCGCGCGAAGTGGTGGTGCGCCCGTGGCGCCAGTCGTAGCCCTGACCGGTCAGGCCGTCGTGGGCGGCCTTCCATTTGGCGGCCACCAGCGTCTCGGTGTTCACCTCGGGCGCCGTGCGGCCGTGTGCGAGTTCGCCGAGCGCGGTGATCGCCAGCGCCCGAATGAGCGTGGCCAACGTGGCCGCCTCCTCCACGGTGGCGGCGACGTCGCTGACCCGCACCTCCACCGTCGGGAGGTGGCTGGACGGGCGGACGTCCCAATAGAGCATCCGCTCGTCGAGCGCCGCTCCGGTCTCGTACAGGACCGTGGCCAGCTCGTCGTAATGCTCGACGGAGTGGAAGTACGGCGGCGGTCCGGAGACCGGCCACCCAGTCTGCTGCACCGCGCGCCAGCTCGCATATCCGGTGTCGTGGCCGACATGGATCGGCGAATTCGCGGTCAGCGACAGCAGAGCAGGCAGCCACAGCCGGATGTAATTGCCTACCTGCAAAGCGGTCTCGCGGTCCGGCATCCCGACGTGCACATGGCAGCCGGAGATCGCCTGCCCGTAGGTCAGGCATCCGAAGGAGTCGGTGATCCACGCGAAGCGGGCTTTGTCGGTGAGGGTGAACGGCGCCGCGCCGAGCGGCGGGACGGCGGTGGCCAGGACCCGTGCTCCGACGGTGGCCGCTGCGCGGGCGGCCAGGGTACGCAACTGTGTGAGTTCGGCGGCGAGTGCGGTGGCCGAGGTGTGTACCGCGGTCTCCGTCTCGACCTGACAGCTGGCAAACTCGGTGGTGAGTTTGAGTCCCAGCTCCCTTGCGGCGTCGACGACCGCCGCGTTGAGCCCCACCGGCACCGCCGACACCGCGTCTACCAGCAGAAACTCCTCCTCCACTCCGAAGGTGATGGACGACGTCGACGGCAGTGAACAGCTCACCCCATCGGGAATACGCGAGCACACCGATTCCAGCAAGGGTTGCAACCAGCCGGATCGCTACGACGACCGGCATTCAATCGCGCTGATTCGAAGTGTCTGATCCGGCTTGGGATCGGATTAGCGTCTGCAGGCGCGAATCCAGCGAAAGGGCATCATGACGAACCAAATTGAGGAGTCGGGAGTATCCCCGACTGCCGCGGGCACGGCCGACGGCCAGCAGCACCGCAAGTTGCGGGGAACGCTCGGTGTGTGGGGCATCGTCTTCGTCGTGGTGGCCGCCGCCTCCCCGCTGGGTGTCATGGGTGGTCCGGTTCCGCTCGGCATCGCCAGCGGTAACGGCATCGGATTCCCGGCTATCTACCTGGTCAGCACCCTGATCCTGCTGCTGTTCGCGGTCGGCTTCACCGCTCTTGCGCCCTACGTCCCGGATGCCGGCGCGTTCTACTCCTATATCGGTAAGGGGCTGGGCCGGGTCACCGGCTTCGGGTTCGCGTTCGTCGCGCTGATCTCCTACCTCACCCTCGAGATCGCCGTCTACGGCCTGATCGGCCAGGGCGCCCAGGCGCTGTTCACCTCCTATGGACTTCCCGAAATCCACTGGGGCATCTGGGCTTTCGTGGCGTTCGTGGTCGTGACCGCATTGGGGCACTTCAACATCGACCTGTCTCGCAACGTCCTCGGTGTCCTGCTGATCGGCGAGGTGGCAATCGTGCTGGCGCTCGACGCGGCCGTGGTCTTCACCGGCGGCGCGGAGGGCCTGTCCACCGGAATCGTGACGCCATCGGAAATCCTTTCCGGCGCACCGGGTATCGCGTTGCTGTTCGCGATCCTGAGCTTCATCGGCTTCGAGGCCACCGCCGTGTTCCGCGACGAGGCCCGTGAACCGCTGCGCACCATTCCGCGGGCGACCTATCTGGCCGTCATCCTGGTCGGCGTGTTCTACGCGGTCTCCACCTGGGCGCTGATCACCGCGGTCGGCGACAGCAAAGCGGTCGAACTGGCCCAAGCCGATCCGTCGGCGCTGCTGCCCAACGCGACCGAGCAGTACCTCGGTGCGGTCGGCCTGCACATCGTCCAGGTGCTGTTCGTCACCAGCCTGTTCGCCTGCATCCTGTCGTTCCACAACATCGTCGCCCGCTACGTGTTCACGCTGTCCAACCGCAAGGTGTTCCCGGGGCAGTTCGGCGAGGCACACATCAAGCACCGCTCGCCGCACATCGCCTCCGGGGTGGACGCCGTTGTGGTCGCCGTGGGCATCATCGTCGCGGTGTTGTTCAAACTCGACCCGGTGACGCAGTTCTACACCTGGCTGGCGGGCATCTCGACGGTCGGCGTGACCACACTGCTGATCGCGACCACCGTCGCGGTGCTGGCGTTCTTCGCCCGCCGCAAGCGGGCCGGTGAGCTGGACGTGTCGCCCTGGCGGGCGTTCGTCGCACCCGGCTTCGGCTTGGCCGGCCTGCTGGTCGCGTTCGCGCTGATTCTGCAGAACCTGCCCAGCCTCGTGGGTGAGTCGACCCCCATCGCCATCGGAGTGGTCGCATTGCTGGTCGCGTTCTTCGCCCTCGGCGCCGGGATCGCCGCCCGTCGACCGCAGGTGACCCTGGAGTAACGCCGACGGCGTCGGTGGTCGTAGCCTTGGCGGTCATGAGCCAGCAGTTTGAATCCCTCACCGTCGAGGTCACGGACAACGTCGCCCAGGTCACGCTGATCGGCCCGGGCAAAGGCAACGCGATGGGTCCCGCGTTCTGGGCCGAGATGCCGGTGGCGTTCGGTGAACTCGACGCCGACCCGGAAGTCCGCGCGATCGTACTGACCGGCTCGGGCCGCAACTTCAGCTACGGCCTCGATCTGCTCGCGATGGGCGACACCATCGGGAGCGCGATGTCCACCGAGGTCTCGGCCCGCCCGCGGGTTGAGTTCCACGCCAAGCTCAAGCGGATGCAGCAGTCGATCACCGCGGTGGCCGACTGCCGCACCCCAACGATCGCGGCCGTGCATGGCTGGTGCATCGGTGGTGGCGTCGACCTGATCAGCGCGGTGGACATCCGCTACGCCAGCGCCGACGCGAAGTTCTCGGTGCGGGAGGTCAAGCTATCCATCGTCGCCGACGTCGGTAGCCTGGCTCGCTTGCCCTACATCCTGTCCGACGGTCATCTGCGCGAATTGGCGTTGACGGGCAAGGACATTGACGCTTCCCGAGCCGAGAAGATCGGTCTGGTCAACGACGTCTACCCCGACGCCGAAGCCACGCTGGCCGCCGCGCACGAGACAGCCGCCGAGATCGCCGCGAACTCACCACTGGTGGTGCACGGCATCAAGGACGTTCTCGACGAGCAGCGCACCGCCGACGTGTCGGCCAGTCTGCGCTACGTCGCGGCGTGGAACTCGGCCTTCCTGCCGTCGAAGGACCTCTCCGAAGGCATCTCGGCGATGTTCGCCAAGCGGAAGCCCGAATTCACCGGCGAGTAGCTAGCGCTAGCTGCCGGCCTTGATGGCCGGTACCGCTTTGGTGGTGGCCAGTGCCGTCGGCTCGTCGGTCGGCTGCATCGCTGTCGTCGCGCCGATGTTCATCGCGCCGACCGCGGGCGAGGAGTACGGCGGGAACTTCGTCTCATCGCCGGAGTCGGCGGTGTGGGTCACCGAGGCCGGCGCCGGGTGGGTGACACCGAACAGGCCGAGTACGGCGATAGCACCGCCGCCCACAACTGTTCCCAGCAACCTTTTATCCAGAACCAAGCTTTTCTGAAGCTTCTGCGGTGAAAGCATATTGACCAGCACCTTTCGGCATATTTTGAAATGACGCCGACCGGCCGGACCAGCTCTCGCGGATGGCCCGGCAACCTTTCAAGCGCCGTTGATCCTTTCTATGCCCGGTCTGGGGTCGAATGCACGTATCCCAAGGTGATCCACAGACGCCTCGGTCCGGCCGCACAGCACACCGTTAGCCAGTCTCCGTGCGCACCTGGTGTCGGCTGGGCGTGGAAGGCCAACGCAGACAGCCGTTCGGGTCCACCGACCGCACCGAAAACAGAGCGCGCCTCGGTGCCAACCGCAGCGGTGGCGGAGGGATTTGAACCCCCGGACGGTGTTAGCCGTCTCTCGCTTTCAAGGCGAGTGCATTAGGCCGCTCTGCCACGCCACCGCCGACAAGCGTAGCGGTTAGACGCGACCAACCTTTGCCGAGTTGCCCCCACCCTTGAGCGAGGCGCTGATCCGACGACAGTTCTCCCCCATCGCCGCCATCTGCGGACGGGACAGCGGGGTCAGGAAGTTCTCCCGTACCCCCCTGGCGTAGGTCAGCATCGCGTCCTCGACGACTTCGCGCCCGAGGTCGGTGATGCTCGCCAAGACACCGCGGCCGTCGTCGGGACTGGCTTCTCGCCGCACCAGCCCCGCCGTCTCCAGTCGGCGGATCTGGCGCGTCACCCGGCTCGGCAGCGACATGAGCTGTTCGGCCAGATCCCCCATCCGCGCCGCACCGGTCTCCGAGTTGTCCAATATCTCCAACAGGCGTACGTCGACCAAACTCAACTTGTGTTTGTCGACGAGCCCGCGATTCAGTGTTCCGTACAGCCGCAGTGCAGCGTCGAGGAAGTTCTGCCAAGCTCTCTGCTCGGCAATGTCCAACCCCGGCATCTCACTGGCGGTCCGCCCCGCAATCATCCCTCCCATGGCGCAATCGTAAGCGACACAGCGCTGTACAAGGCCCGAAATGACCCGGGAGTAACCTAGCGCCCATGTTGGCCATCGTCGCTGAATCGTCCGACCGTCTGACCTGGCGCGAAGTGCCTGACGTGTCGCCCGGACGCGGCGAAGTTCTGATCCGGGTCAACACCGCGGGCGTCAACCGGGCCGACCTCCTGCAAGCGGCGGGCAATTACCCGCCACCACCGGGGGCCAGCAACACCCTGGGCCTGGAGGTCTCCGGCGTGATCGCCGCCGTCGGCGAGGGTGTCACGGGATGGACTGTCGGACAAGATGTTTGCGCTCTGCTGGCCGGGGGTGGCTACGCCGAGTACGCGGCGGTTCCCGCCGGTCAGGTGATGCCCGTGCCGCTGGGCGTCTCGCTGCCCGACGCGGCCGCCCTGCCGGAGGTCGCCTGCACGGTGTGGTCCAACATCGCGATGACCGCACATCTGGCCGACGGTGAACTGCTGCTCATCCACGGCGGTGCCAGCGGTATCGGCACGCACGCCATCCAGGTGGCCACCGCGCTGGGCAACCGCGTGGCGGTCACGGCGGGCTCGCGCTCGAAGCTCGACCTGTGCGCGGAACTCGGCGCCCAGACGCTAATCTCCTACCGCGATGAGGATTTCGTCGCGCGCGTCAATAACGAGACCGACGGCCGCGGTGCCGACGTGATCCTCGACATCATGGGCGCGGCCTACCTCGACCGCAACCTCGACGCCCTCGCCCAAGATGGTCGGCTCGTGATCATCGGGATGCAGGGCGGCATCAAGGCCGAGTTCAACATCGCGAAGGCGGTCGCCAAGCGGCTCCACGTGATCGGCACCTCGCTGCGCGGCCGACCGGTCGACGGCGCCAACGGCAAGGCGGCGATCGTTGATGCCGTCGTGGAGTCGGTGTGGCCGATGATCGGTGACGGCCGAGTCCGACCGATCATCGGTGCGCGCTTCCCCATCCCCGACGCCGCCGAAGCGCACCGCGTCCTGGCCTCCGGCGAGACCTTCGGGAAGGTGCTGCTGACCGTCAGCGAGTAGAGGGCTAACCCAACGACGCGAGCGCGCGTACCAGCTGATCCACCTCGGCCATCGTCGAGTAGAGCGCCAGCCCGACGGTGACCGCGCCGCCGATATCGTTGACGCCGATCAGGTCGAGCACCCGCGAGTTCGCGTTGCACACCGCCAGGATCCCGTTGTCGGCCAGCCGCTGGACGACCCGCTCGGCGGGCACCCCACTGACCGCGAAGCTGACCACCGGGATGTGCACCTCCGGGCGGCCGATCACCATGACCAACGGCAGTGACCGCAGCGACGCCATCAGATAATCGAACAGGCCGCTGAGGTAGGAACCCGCGGATTGCATTGAGAGCGCGAGTCTTTCGCGACGGCTACCCCGAGCTGACTCGTCCAGACCGGCCAGGTACTCGATGCTGGCGACCACCCCGGCCAGCAGGCCGTACTGGTGCCCGCCCAGCTCGAGCCGTTCCGGCCCGCGAGCGTACGGATTCATCGACACCGAACCGAAGCTGTCGATGAGCGACGGGTTGCGGAACACCAGCGCGCCGATCGGCGGCCCGCCCCAAGCGGGTGCGTTCAGCGCGACGACGTCGGCCTCGGTCTCGGCCAGGTCCATCAGCTGGTACGGCGCGGCGGCCGAATGGTCCACCACGACCAACCCGCTGACGTCGTGCACCAGCTTGGTGACGGCGCTGACATCGGTGATCGTGCCCAGGGTCGAGGATGCCGACGCCATGGCCACCAAGCGGGTGGGCGGCGTGATCAGGCTTTCCCACTGCCACGACGGCAGCTCACCGGTCTCGATGTCGACTTCGGCCCACTTGACCTTGGCGCCGTACCGGTTGGCCGCCCGCAGCCACGGCGCGATGTTCGCCTCGTCGTCGAGCCGGCTGACGACGACCTCGTAGCCGATCCCGGCCCGCGAAGACGATGCGTCGGCCAGCGACGTCAGCAGGATCGAACGGTCGGCGCCGAGGACCACCCCGCCCGGATCGCCGTTGACGAGGTCGGCCACCGCCTGGCGGGCGGCGTCGAGCACCGCCACACTGCGCCGCGCCGCAGGATGCGGGCTGGCGGTGTTGGGCACCGAGCCGCGGAAAGCGGTGGAGACGGTTGTGGCGACGGACTCGGGGATGAGCATCCCGGCCTGGGCGTCGAAGCGCATCCATCCGTCGCCCAATGCTGGGTGCAGACCACGCACCCGGGCGACGTCGTATGCCATGAGCCCACCTTAGAGCCTCGGTGATTGCGCTATTGAGACAGCGAGGGCGCCTGCGGTCCTCGCCGACGGCGATAGGGGCAGGTTCACCTGGCCAGCCATACTAGTCCAGTGAGCTTCGGGTTCGGAGTCCTGATTGCGGTCCTGTTGCTGATCGTGCCGGGCGCGGTGGTGGCGATGGCCGGGCGGCTGCGCTGGTACGTCGCTCTCGGGGTCGGACCAGCGTTGACGTACGGCGTTGTGGGCCTGGCCATCATCCCTTTCGGGGCAATCGGCATCGCCTGGAACGCCTGGACCGCGTTGCTGGCGCTGTTCGTCGTGGCGGCCGCCGTATTCGGTTTGCGGGTTCTGCTCGCCCGGTATCGCGTCGCCGATCCAACCGCCGACGAGGTCGGTCTGTGGCCCGCTCTGACCGTGGCGGCAGGCGTGATCTTGGGCGCATTGTTCATCGGCATCGCGGCCTGGCGCGGAATGCCGCACTGGCAGTCGATCCCAAGCAATTGGGACTCCGTCTGGCACGCCAACACGATCCGCTGGATCCTCGACACCGGTCAGGCGTCGTCGACCCACATGGGCGAGCTTCGCAACGTCGAAACGCACGACGCGCTCTACTACCCGTCGGTCTTCCACGCGCTGGGCTCCGTGCTGGCCCAGCTGACCGGCGCCGCGCCGACAACGGCGTACACGCTGAGCTCGCTGGCTGCGGCGGTGTGGCTGTTTCCGCTCAGCGCGGGTCTGCTGACCTGGCAGCTGCTGCGCCAGCGCTGGTCGCAATGGCACACCGCCGGAGCCGCTGCCACCGCGGCCGCGCTGTCGGCGTCATTCACCGCGGTCCCCTACGTCGAGTTCGATACGGCCTCGATGCCGAACATGGCGGCCTACGGCGTCGCTATACCGGCATTCGTGCTGGTCACCTCGTCGCTACGGCACCGCGACCGGATCCCGCTGGCGATCCTGGCCCTGATCGGGGTGTTCTCGGTGCATCTCACCGGCGGCGTCGTGGTGGTCACGTTCGTGGTGGCGTGGTGGCTGCTGGACGCGTTGTGGCGACCGGTGCTCGGTCGGCTGCGCGACTTCGTCACCCTGGTGATCATCGCCGCGCCCACCCTGGCGGTGCTGCTACCGCAGTTCCTCGGTGTCCTGCAGCAGTCCGAAGTCATCGAGGGC
>JAEZIA010000151.1 GCA_023416315.1 Actinomycetes bacterium | reverse complement strand
CTCGGCCGGGCTGGGCCGCTGATCGACGGTCGGGCGGATGCTGACGGCCAGCGAAATCACCAAGGCGACGACGCCGACCACGAAGATCGACGTCAGCGCGCTGCCGACGAGCAGGAATGGCTTGCGGTTGGAGTCGTCGGGCGCGAAGTCGAGTTCCTCGGGAACTTCGCCGTAGCCGAGATCGTCGTCGAGTTCGTCGAGCACCTCGCTGTAGCCGAGCGGAGCCATATAGCCCGCGGCGGCCATCTGGGTGCCCGCTTCGGACATCTCGGTGCTGGCGCCGGCGGGGTAGACACCGGCGGCCGGGTAGACCTTGCCGGCCGTGGTGCCGTCGGGATCCTGGGCGTAGGCCAGGCCGACGGTCGACGCGTCGTAGCGCGGTGCGGTCGCCGACGCCAGGGCCGCGCCGCGGGCCAGAGCCAGTTCGGCTTCATCAGGGGCGTGCACCGGGAGCGTGGTGCTCAGCGAGAGCTGCGATTTGACCGCGGCGACGTCGACTCCGGAGCCGAGGACGAACACCCCTTGAGGCGGCTCGGCGATGGTTTCCAGGCCGGCGATCATCCGCTGAAGTTCGGCGACCGCGTCCTGGGCGTGCAGGTGTTCGGTCTGCACCTTCACGATGTCGCCGGTGGCGGTGTCCACGACCGAGACGGTCGCGGTGTCGCGTTCGAGGAACATCAGGGCGGTGCGGTCGTAGCCGACGGTCTGACCGACCGCCTGGGCCAGCGCACCGGCGGCGTGGAGTTCGGACACCAGCACGACGTCGTCGATCTTGCGGCCCGCGAGGGCGTCGCGCAGACCGGCGGCCGTGGCGTGGTCGGTCCACGTGACACCGGTCGACACGAGCCGGTGCCCGCCTTCCGCGGCGCTCTCCCGGGTACCGAGGATCGCCGCCACCACCTGATCGGCCGCGGTTGCTGAACCCTCGCCGGTCTGGATGTCGAAGGTGTCGTGATCGACGGTCACACCGTCGGCCTTCTCGCCTTCGACCAGCACCATGCGGACCGTCGTTGGCGTCATGGACACACCTAGTGCGATGTCCACTACCCCTCCAAGGTTGTTTGCTGGATCACCCCGACCCGTTGCCGCTCCGCACTGAGCTAGAGCCGCTCAACCGTAGAGTTCATCGCCGCAGGTAGCGGCGTTGTTACAGCCAAACGGATTAGCTGATGGGCGACGTCTGACCCTGGACCACCGAGGCTACTCGCCGGGCCTGGACTGGATGAAGTTCTGATACGAACGTGACGGCGTCGGCCCGCGCTGGCCCTGGTATTTGGACCCGACGCTGGCGCTGCCGTAGGGGTTTTCGGCGGGGCTGGTCAGCCGCAGCAGACACAGCTGGCCGATCTTCATGCCGGGCCACAGCGTGATCGGCAGGTTCGCGACGTTCGACAGCTCCAGGGTGATGTGCCCGGAGAAGCCGGGGTCGATGAACCCGGCGGTGGAGTGGGTCAGCAGCCCCAGACGGCCCAGCGAGGACTTGCCTTCCAGCCGGCCGGCGAGGTCGTCGGGCAGGGTGCAGCACTCCAGCGTCGAGCCGAGGACGAACTCGCCGGGATGCAGGACGAACGGTTCACCCTCGTCGGGCTCGACCAGGGTGGTCAGCTCGTCCTGCTGCTTGGCGGGGTCGATGTGGGTGTAGCGGGTGTTGTTGAAGACCCGGAACAGGCTGTCCAGGCGCACATCCACACTCGACGGTTGCACCAGCGCGTCGTCGAAGGGGTCGATGCCAAGGCGGCCGTCGGCGATGGCGGCGCGGATGTCTCGATCGGAGAGCAGCACGCGAAGAGCGTATAGGCGGATCAGTTGATCGTGATGGTGACCGCGTCCGGCGGCAGGGAATTGTTCAGGATCAGCACCGAACTCTGGCCGTTCACATCGTCGTAGGGGAACCCGTAGTCCTTGCCGTCCAAACCGAGCACGTGAAAGACCTGCGCGTAGGAGTTGTGCTTGACGGTGTCGGGGTAATACGCCGCGACGTCGCCCCACAGGTCCGGGGAGGCGGCCACCCCGCGGTTGAATGCGGCGTCGAGCTGCGCCAGGAACGCGCCCTGCTCGTGGGTGCCGACGAACGGTCCGTCGCCGGCGAACACCTGGGCGGTGGTGGGCTTGGCCATCAGGTAGCTGCCCGAGACGCCGTCAGGGTTCAGCGCGGTCACGGTGTAGGCGAACAGGTTGTCGGCGTTGACCTGACCGGTCACCGTGTAGACGCCGGGGGACGTGAAGCTGAACGTCTCCGTCGTGTACTTCGACCAGAAGTCGGCGATCGGTTCGTCGAGGTAGGTGGCCAGCGCGCCGGGCTGCACCGAACGCGGCGAGACGATCCGCAGCGGCTTGTTCTCGCCGTCCAGGACGACCAGCTGCTGGAAAGCATCGGGCACCAAACTCTGGTAGGTGGTGAACACCTGGTCCCGGGTTGTGACGATGCCGCGGGAGTCGGAGAAGCCGCTGGAGTTCTGGACCAGGGTGAAGCTCAACGGCAGACCGAACTGATCCACCTGAGTGGTGTTGCCGCCGAACGGAACTCCGCCGTACTGGAAGGTGAACTCGTACCAGTCGTAGACGGTGTCGTAATTGGGGTCGTTGACGTTGACCGGGTCGGGCACGGCCCAGCCACTGTTGTCGGGGCTGATCGCGATGTATAGCGGGTTGTCGATCGAGATGTAGATGCGGGCGCCTTGCAGGTCCGGCGGCATCCGCAGGTTGGCGGCCTGACCGAGGGTGTACGACATGTCGGCGTAGTTGACGCCGTTGTGGGTGAGGTGTCCGGGGGCGTCGGCGTCGTCATGGCTGATCGCGTGGGTGGTGCCGTTCTGGTCCACCCAGGCCCACTTGCCCGGCGTGGTCTGGCCCAGCACGGTGACGTAGATCTTGCTGCTGTCGTAGGCGGACTTGTTCACGAAGTCGACGGGGAATGTGGCGGCCGAGTAGGGCTCGACGGAGACGGTGACGGTTCCGGTTGCCCGGTGGCCACTCGATCCCAGGATCCCGAAGCTCAGCAGGTTCACCAGGCCGGAGAAACCGTGGATGTGCGGACCACTCCAGAAGTCGGAGGTGGTGACGTGGAAGGTGTCGGTGTACGCGGTGGAACCAGTCCAGCTGCTCGGTGTGGTGTAGGTCGCCGCCGTGCCGTCGATCGTGAGGGTGCCGCCATTGCTGCCCTGGCCTTTGACGGTGTAGGTCAGGCGACGGCCGTCTGTGTCGACGCCACCGAGCGGGAACGGAGTGCTGGTCTGGCCCGGACCGAGTGTTTCGGATCGGGTCTGCGGCGGGAGCGTCGGAATCGCGGCCTCGAAGGTGCGCTGGAACCAGTTGCGGGCGGCCGCGGCAGCGGTCGTCCGGACGGTCGACGGCCTGCGATGTGCGGTCAGCGTCGACGTGGGACGCCCGCTGCGGCCGGTCGACTTGGGTGCGTTGCGCGGACCGTGCGCATCGCGGCTGGATGAGACAACGCCACGCGAGGAACTGCCATGAGCGGCGGTGGCTTTGCTCTGAGTGTCGGACGCTGACGATTCTGCACTGCTGACCGCGGGGTTGGCCAGCAGTGCGGCGCCGATACCCATCGCCACCGCGGAGGCCCCGATCCACCCTGCGTGCACTGCGTACTTCATCGGGCTCCGTTCGACGTGTGCGGTGGTGGCAAATCCTATGGTCGAAATGGGTTGCAGCGCAGCAATACGGAGCGATTCTTGCGATTGGTGCGCGCCCAGACCTTGGTTCGGGGGCTGCAAGCGTTCTCCGAGAGTCGGTCGACCCGGTCACCCGAGCCGACTGAGCGGTGCTTTTCAGCGCCGGTCTATAGCGGCCGCGCACGACACTTTGCTGCCCGGAGGCGGGCTGGTTCGCCGGGCCCGACTGCCGACATCGTTCGCAACCGATCGGCCGTGAGTGCTAACCTCTGTGTCCATTGCCGATGTAGTTCAATGGCAGAACATCAGCTTCCCAAGCTGAATACGCGGGTTCGATTCCCGTCATCGGCTCCAATGATGAGCAGCGGAAACGGTGTTCGATCCGTTCGAACCCCGACCTCAGTGTCACGACGCTGTCACAACCCGGACGAAGTGCCACGGTCGACGTCGTGCATCGTCCAATGGCCCCGTAAAGGGGGGCAGGTACCCTCATTCCTACGAACTGGCGGGCGCTCGGGCAGATACGTCTCGCTCACGCCTGTGACGAAATTGCCGCGACGAGGCTCACGAACGCCGAGCGTCTAGTGCGGGGTAGACAACTCAGTCAATAGCGCACTAGACAAACAACACATATGTAACTTACGCCCCATGACCGAACTGCTTCCTACAGAGGACATTGCCTGACGTTCGCCGGGGTTCTGCTTCCCGGTTGGAGACGGTGGTTGGCCAAGCCCTGTCGTCCGGCGCCGCGCTGCTTCTGTGAAACCGTTGACTGGACGGATCTCGACGATGCTCGCGCGAACGCCCGTCAAATCGGATAGCGTCTCCGCGCACCGCCAGACAGCTGCAGCATCGTTGGGGGCATCGATGGGCTTCTATATCCGCAAGAGCGTGAAGGCTGGCCCGTTCAGATTCAATGTGAGCAAGTCCGGTCTCGGAGTCAGCGTCGGCGTCCCGGGATTTCGGGTCGGCACGGGTCCCCGCGGCAACTACGTCCAAATGGGTCGCGGTGGGTTGTATTACAGAACCACGTTGAGCCGCCCCGCCAATTCCCTCCCCAATCGATCACATGCATCGCCTCAATATCGGACGCCCGAATACCGCCCCAGCGGGATCCTCATGGAGGACGTCACCGGAGCCACGGTTATCTCGATGGCACCCACTGGCGGCGATGACGTCGTACAGCAGCTAAATACCGCCACCTCCCGCGTCCTAGTCGGCTGGCCCGCGATGGCGCTCACCCTCCTTTTCGGACTCTTTACGATCCCATGGGGCCTCCTGAGCTGGATCATTCTGGTCCCGGCCTGCATCTGGCTCATCCTGTGGGACCAATCCCGCCACAAAGTTGTCTTGTTCTACGACGTCAACGATGAACCCGCCCAATGGTTCACCAACGTCGTAGAGCAATGGCAGTGGCTGTCCCAATCCCAAGCCCTATGGCGGGTGGTCCAGTCCGGGGCGGTTAGAACCACCTACCAATTCAAAACCAATTCCGGCGCTAGCAATGTGGTAAATCGAGTACGCGCGGTTGCGAATTCCGTTGGACCACAACAGCTAGCGACGAACATCGCCGTGCCCACCATCTCAGCCGGCAAGACATCGCTGCACTTCCTTCCCGATCGGGTGCTTGTTCGAGACGGGAAGCGATTCAGCGACATCGCATACACGCACCTCGGGATCTTGGCAGGCTCAACTCGGTTCATCGAGGAATCCACACCTCCAGGCGACGCGATACAAGTCGATTGGACGTGGCGCTTCGTCAACGTCAAAGGCGGCCCCGATCGACGCTATAACAACAATCGACAATTGCCCGTAATGCACTACGAGACACTGGACTTCACTAGCCCTCAAGGTTTGCAGTGGCATGTACAGATTTCGCGGAATGGTGCCGCACCGCCCGTCGCCGCCGCCCTCTCGTTACACGACAGGGCTCTGACGGTTGCACCGCCGTCCCCACCTGCAAGCCAGTCAGTAACCCCGCAACGGCCTGCGAGTAAGCCACAGCCAGCTCCGGCCAAAGTGCCAGACCGTCAGCAGGTCCCACAAGTGAATACAGCGGTCAAACTCGTTCCTGCTACGCCTCAAAAAGCGCCAGCAGCGCAACCCCGAGGCTTCACCGAAGCTCAACTCACGCGCAAAAAGACCCCGCATCCAGCGGCCGAGATCACCTACACCGCTATCGATCTGGAAACCACCGGCCTCGATCCGAACACCGACCGGATCGTTGAGATTGGTCTCGTGAAGTTCACTCCCGACGGAACAGTACTCGACGAGTTCGCCACGCTCGTAAACAACCCCGGGTCCAGCGATCAGGCTCGCTCGGTACACGGGATCGAGGACGCAGACCTTGTCGGAGCACCTACGACCGCTCAAGCATTGGCCGAGGCGTTGGCCTTCATAAGAGGGACGGTGCTCGTTGCACACAACCTCGAATTCGAAGACGGTTTCCTCACCGCCGCAGCCCGCGAAGCGGATATTGAACTGCCCCGGGCGGCTTCCATATGCACGCTGAGAACTTCACGCCGACAACTCGAAGGTCGTGCATTCAGCCTCAAGGCCATGTACAAGACTGCAACCGGAGGATGGCTCGACCGTAACCACACTGCTCTGGCAGATGCACGAGCGGTGAAAGATGTCCTGCTGTGGCTGCTACGCACGGCACCGCAGCCGCTCTATCTAACAGAAGCTTCCTCCACCACAACAACTCAATCCAGCACTCAATGCGCAATCAAATGCCGTCCTGTACCGCTAACTCGATCGTCAGTAGCTGCACTTCTCGACTCGTTTCCTCAATCACCAAATCCCCGAAGCGGTGACCCCACGGCTATCGAGCGCTACCGAGAGGTATTAGCAGACGCAGTCGAAGACGGCCGCCTGACTTACGAAGAGGCTGAGACCCTCACCCGCCAGGCATGCCTCACCAGGCTGACCGGCCCTCAGCTTCGAGCGTTGCATCGGCAAGCCTGGGAATCGGCATTCCCGGAGGACAGAGACGCAGACTGGGCATCGCTGACTCCGACCAAACGACGCGAGATGTTCCTCTTAGCCGAGGCGCTTGGTCTCGACGAGCTCGCAAAGCAACTCAACGAAGTAATACACGCATGCGCCGAAGCTGAACCGCCGTCGCATGCGCGATACCTCCGCGGCCTACGCGTTGCGATTGTCGGAGACCACTTTGAGGTCGTGGAACTTCGTGAGTACGCGGAGTCTTACGGCGCCAAGCTGGCAGTCAAGATCACCAAGACCGTCCAGTGGATGGCCTCCCCAACACCCGACGCTGTTGATTCACGGCACGAAACTGCCCGGCGACTCGCGATCCCCATCATCAGTCCGCTAGAGGCACGGCAGCGGCTGGATGAGTCGATCCGCGAAGCAGAACTCAGAGCATTCGAACGCCAGAGGCTGATTGACGAATCCAACGCGCAGCGACGCCGATACGAGGCGGAGGCCGACGCCTACTGGCGACCTCAGTGGCGAGATCGAGAGCTGGATCATGATCCAGAACCGGAATACGAGCGGTGGTGACGCCTTTGCCTCACTTCAACCCGGGTCGCGTCAAAACTGGTCACGACTCGGTTGAAAACGCCACCGGCCGCCTTCAATGCATCGTCTTGCGAGTGCGCGTAGAGGCGCATTGTCAGGCTCGCGTCCTTATGTCCGATCCACGCGGCGATTACCGCTTTAGATACCCCGGCCAGGTGCATCGCGGTCGCTGCCGTGTGGCGCGCGGCGTGGAGCTTGATTGGGCGGAGCCCAGCTGACTTCACGGCACCGTGCCAGTACCGCGAAGGAACTTGCGGGTGATACGGATCGCCAACCTCGTTGCTGACGTCATACTCCCCCGAACGGTACGGCGATCCCACTGAACCGCTCCGGGTTTGATGCCGGCTTCATTTTTGAGACATCGCCGGCTGGGACGTCTGGAGTTGAGCGTAGTAGGCGCTCTCTCACCCATCCTGGGCAAGCCAACTCAGATGTCGCCTATTCATGCAGCAGACCCTTTATCTCTCTAAGGGCCTGCGCGCCCTGACCGTCGGCGGGACGATCGGGTTGTCACTCGTCGTTGCCGGGCCGTCGCCTCTAGCGCAGGCGGAGGCACAAACCCGGACCTTTGTTCTGATCCAGCAACCTCCCACACTGCACCCGATCGACCAGCACACTCCAGGATTGAGCGTGGCGGACGCGCTGTTCTTCGAGTCGACTGTGACCGGCGAGCACGGCGAGTCCGGCACGCTGACCGGGGTTCTCTTCAACGCCGACGTCCCAGACGCCGAAACCGGTGATCTCGACGCAGACCGTCTCGGCCAGTTGTCGTTCGACCTCGGAAACGGCAACACCCTGGCGGTCATCGGTGAGTCGACTTACCGTGGCGAGGCGGTGCAGATGACACCGAGCGCGCCGCAACTGCGCGCCGTGGTCGGGGGGACCGGCACGTTCATCGGGGCCCGTGGCCAAGTGGCCACGACCCGCAACCACGACGGCACATACCGGCACGAATTCACGCTTCTCGACGGGTAAGCGGTCGACTCATCGCGTGACGTTACTCAGGCGCACAGGACGGGTTACACAGTCGCACAACGGAATACGCATGCCATAGGTGGGATAGCTCTGAACCTCCTTCGAGTTCGGAGCTATCCCTTCGCACAACGTCAGCCCACCCAACCAGAACAGGGAGGCCCATGTCAGCCAAGAGCCGTGGCAGACGCACGTCACGCTTGATCGCAGTCGGTACCGCCGCACTCACC